>VXYS01000001.1 GCA_009845905.1 Gammaproteobacteria bacterium
CAACGCATGCGTCTTCTCGTATAGATAATTCTATTCTACCATGTCCCTCTTCGGGGGCAGTCAAGGTTACCTGCATAAAACTGCCAAAGACGGTTAGGTTAGAAACTTCACCAGCACTGGCGGTGATGTCTTCTAAATTAACACCTCTTACATTCCTGTCCCAAATTATTGCAACTCTAACAGTTTTACCATTGTCAACATGTCTACGGCTTGCGAAGATACTACATTCTGCTTTGTATCCCCACGTAAACTCTAATAGGTTGCTATCGTAAGGTTCTCCGATAACACTATCATCCTTGTATGCAAACCCCAATATGATAGTTCCTTGCTTGATGCGACCATAATACTGGTGAGGTGCGGTGAACTTCACTCGGTAGTTGCTCTTATCAATTTCAATAAAATTGCTAATAGACGGCATTTGCATTGACCTGTCATTCCTGATGTCTGATGTAATACCGTTGCCATCAACATCAAAAATACTGAAATCCAAGTCAGACCTTTCAAGCCCACTAACGTCCTTATTCCATGTGATTGATATATCAACAGACTCACCATTCGCTAAAGAGAATGGATTGTTGTAAGTTGATTTTGATGCAAGGGTTGCACGTGCAAGTTCTGCCCTTACCATGTGAACGGTAATAAGTATTGCCAATGGAAGTAAAGTCGCTAATACTAACAAGCAATACAGATATGTTCTCATTTTCTTTAGAATCATAATAAACTCCTTGTGAGGCTGTTTGCCAAATACATCGTAAGTTCTTTTACGAAGTGATCTTCTGCGAAAATAGTTAATAATCATTAGATTTGTTGTGCTTGCAAGATGCCATACCGAGCACCTTGATCATCTGTTCTATCATAAATCCACCAGAGATTATCTGTGGTAGGATTATAAGTCACACCTGCTATGGCATGCTCCGTCTCTACGTCTCTGCTTCTGACACGATTTCCTGAAGTGTCACAACAAAATATCCAGTTCTCTGTGGATATATGATTTTGCGGTATCCAAAAGTGTCCATCAGCGTAAGCTAAACCGAATTGTCCAGAGGGTAGATCATATCCATTGTAGTCTCCAGTGTGTTGAGCTTGTGCTAACGTTATTGTTCCTGACTGTTCAACGCCATTCGTATTGAATTTACGAATTTGATAATTGCGTAAATCCAAAACCCAAATATAAGTGCCATCAAAAGTCAATGATTCAAACTCAATTGGGTTACCTGTTATTGTGTATTCACTCACTAATGTGCCAGAACTATTTATCTTTGAAAGATATGATTCAGAACGACTATTATTAGTGCCACTCCACCAGAAGTTAGTGCCGTCAAAGCATCCACCCGATGGTCTAATCGGTGTCGCAGCTGTCACATCTAAACTTTCAGTTACTTGTTCATCACCTTCAAGGTTAAAAGTATTTATCCAGTCTTGTCTCGGATTGATACCCACGTCAGTGTGATTGAATACATACACTTTTTGAGAGGATTGATTGAAACCTAAGCCGGTAACAATCCTATTCGGTATCAAATCCTCTCTGAAAGCATGTCTCCGTGTAATAGAAAACTCATTAGAATCAACATCAGGCACGTTAGCGCGTGTAGCTGTAAACTTCAGACGGATTGTTTGACCCAGTATCGCACTATATGTCAATACACCCCCGCCTCTATATGTCCATCCGTCTGGAAGTGTATATCCTGAAGCAAGTCTAAATCTTGTTTCTGAACGAGGCTCATTTACATAATTTCTTGAGCGTATTTGGCGTCTATTAGAATCCTCCCATATCAAGTCTGGTAAAGTTTCCCATACAATCGGAGGGTTACTTGCTCTAACATCAAGTCTTGAAACATCAAATAAATCTGGCATCGATCTTTAGAGTTATTTTTTCCTTTACAAACACCCTTCAATTGTAGTATCATTTTTATAGCATTGTTTAGGTAGGACATATCATCTGCACCACTCGGTGCAGGTCCTACCAACCCAAATGATATGGGTTACAATGCTGGGAATGACAATGCGATCCCATACGTAAAACGCATTCAATTTATATGCTTGAGCTGTGCATAACACACCTCCCCGTATGCTATGCACTATTTATCTCAAGCAAAGGAGCATATCTTATGAAACGCAGTAAAAACAATACTCCCATATCTATAGATTTAGACAAAATGCAACAAAACGGTTATGTCGCAGCATTCAAAATGAGTGTTAAAAAACGCACGATTTTAGTTGCTGACAATGTCCAAAGAATCTATCCTCCCGAACCAAAACCATCAAACTAAGAATAAAATTAGGGGGCTTTAGTCCCCTAACATACATATATCACACCTCACCTCTCTATGGATCCGGTGTTATAATATCTTGATCCATATAAAATCTCGGATACCAACTTCTATCATTATCACCAATGTCAGGTGCTACAATCGTTGCTGTGCCTGTTTTTTGTGCTGTTTGACTACCTGTATTATCGTAAGCCGATAATGTTATGCGTGGGTCATCTGAATCCATAACAGGATTGCGATTGTTGTTCGCATCCGATTCACTTTCATGAATAGAAACACCATAACCGCGTGCTGCGGGAACACCTCTCGTATAAGTGAACATAATCATTGTTGTTGAATCTTCGTCCATGCTAATATACTCTTGCACGTCAATCTGAGCAGGCACTCTATTTTGAATAGTGATATAAAATGTCGTTTGGAAGAATTCAGATGACCCTTCACCTGTATCACGTTCAAGTCTGGCTAACGCCCAAATCGTCTTGTCAGCAGATACATACGGCAGATCCATATAGAGGGCCCCTGACTGCTGACCTGTGCTATGTGCGGGCGTAGTAGGGCCCCATAATACATTTGAAGGTATGCCATCAGCAGAAGTCAATCTGTTTCTATTATTCTGAGCATCCTGTTGTGTATTATAGAAGCCTACCAGATTAAATCTGTCAGCAAAAGGTGCTCCTGATGTATAAAGCATTGGGAAAACAGCACGAGTGCCTTCCACACCAATACCATTGACGACAGATATACTCGGCTGAACAGCATTGAGTATAGTGAGTGTATACGCAGTTGAATCAACGACAACGCCATTCTGAACGATTTCTAATCTGCCATACCACCTCGTATCACTTGAAACAGAAGGTAAAGCCGTATTATATCGTAAAGTGCCAGAGCGATTACGTATAGCTTGTCCTGCCAGATTTGCGAGTTCTTGTGTCGTTGGATTGATAGAAACACCAGGTCTATTACTGGTGATCGGATTTGATCCTGAACGCGCATTTGATAATGAACTATGGAATGAATGTCTGATTTGTGTTGCTACGGGTGAACCTGCATTATACATCAACTCAGAATTTGAAAAATCTGTCAATTCATACGCTGATAAGTTTTCAGGAAAACTTATAGACGCTGTTACGGATTGATATACACGCACCCGTGTGCTCGCCTGAAAAGCAAATGACCCTGCTATAATATCAAAGTCTATGAACCAATCTACAAAAGTCGGACTATCACCAGGTAATGTCGGGGCAACCACAGAAATGGGTATCGTTACAACCGTATTCGCATTCTGATTATCCCAGTTCGGTTCAGTATATTGCACATCAGGATTACTCCCACCTTCAGTGACGACACCTTGCGAGTCCAGAAGTTGATGTCTTAAATCGTCTAAAACTGGATACCCTGTATTCACAGTTATATCAAAGCTGACCGTCTGACCTTCATAAACAGATACCAAGTTTGGCACGCTCAAGGTAGGACGTCTTTCAGCTCTAACATCTAATCTAACAACATCTACATAATCAGGCATTGTAAATCAACCTATTACTTTCATTGTTTAAGACATCATTCACATTACTACATACACCCGCAGGCACATATATTTCTGCTGTCGTGTCTGTGACAACTTCTACACAAAAATCTCTACCATTTCCAATAAAACTCGTCAATGTTCCACCTGTAATAGTTATATCCGATAAACTGAAATCCAGCACTCTTTCACTGAAACTTATCAGTAATGTGTTATGCTGCAAAACCGCTATTTCACAAGTTAATACAGGATATATCAATTGTAATTCAATCGGTATGCGCGCTAATCTCATTACGTGCCTTGCTCAACAAGTAGATATGCATAAAGAGTTCTGGCAGCAACACCACTATTGACAGTGATGTTGACTTTAGCCGTTCCCTCAGCCATGTTTATTTCTCTAAACTCATGTGTGTAGGCGTTCTCGTCATCAGCACCAAGTCTGTCTGTTCTATCAGTATCTGTGAATAATTGCAGTTCCGAATTTCTGAGCTGTGCTTCAGAGATGGGAGGTCCCCCACGTTCAAATGTGGCATCAAACTCTATAGATTCACCAATGTATATCTCAACACTATTATCTCCATCTATCGTGATACTCGGATCAGAAGTTTCTACAATACTGAACTGAATTGGAATTAAATTTTCGTTTGGCATTTATGTCTCCCAGTATTCTAATGTCGGATTGTAACCATCTGGCATGTTAGCTTTTATTCGAGAACTCATATCTGCATGGGTGAGTATATCTGTAATCACGTGAATTCTGTCAACATCTGATGAAGTTGAAGTGCTTGTTAATGCATACCAGTTTACCCACAACGCACCAAAAGTAGGACCATTGGGAAAACTGGATATTGCTGAATTTAGGTTCATAAAGAATTCAGCGTTATATGCACCATCACCATCAGGGTCTAATGTTGTCGGTCCTTTTATCGCTTCATCAATGATCGCTTCAAGCACAGACCAGTCATAAGTAGTAGTGCCAGCGACTTTTTCATCCCACAAAACTTTTATAGTATAATCCGCAGATCGCAACCAGAACCCTAAATGTGTGTAAATATCTCTCACTAACGTTGCGTAGATCGGTGCTTCTCTTAACCAATGCTTTACCTGTTCTCGCCATTTATCTAATTTGCCTTTTACTCTTTCTTTTTTATCTGCGTCTGTTAACACGCCTGGCACCCAATCAGGGGTCGGTATTACTGCCTCTTCAACCGTATCTGTTTCACCTGATGCTAAGAACACAGTAGCAGCAGCACTATACTCTATTTCCTGATAATCAGGTTTTGGTAAAACTGTATTAGTCGGAACACCTACCGCAATCCAAAGATGTAAATCATCTTCGTCCACGAGATAGCGATATATGATGTCGGCATATCCATTCGGTGACACTTGACTGCCTTCTGAAACAGGTGAACTTCTAAAATCAAAATCCCGTGAAGCAATTTGACCACCCGTGTCAGGGCTTATTTTAAGATGTCTATCTTCAATGACATGGATTTTGGCTATATCCATAACACCTGGAACTTTGTTTGACCTGACATAGTTGATATAGAGCTTAGTCGCCATCTACACACCCCTATAACCCTGAATCTTGCGAAGTAAGATTGTCCCGGTCGCTACACCTACTTCAAAAGATGTGTCGTTGATATATCTCACAGTCAAATGATTGTCTTTATTAGACACTTCTATAAAACCGAGCTGATCCCATAGTTTACGAGGCACAATCCAAAGGTTTCTTTTATTTGAACCCGAATAATTGAAGATGATATGTGTGTAGTCCGAGAACTTTTTGCCAGCATTCAGATTGTTTGCCGTCTCTACCGAAGCAGAACCTAATGAACCTTCCCACAGCGGTTCTATACTATCTTCCGGATCATTCGCTACTGGCAATAAAGCATCATTCAGCCTGAGAAATCTACCCGGCACAACATTGTTACGAGCTAAGACATTCGCCTTCTTGATGTGGCGAACACTATAAGACCCATCAAAATCACCAACATCAAAAACTTCTGCCCAATTCCCAGTGAACGTCCAGATACCATTACCACTCCGAACTCCAACCGCAGTCACCTCAAACGCATTCAGTTCACCGAACTGGAAACGATCACCAACCGCTACGTCATCAAGTGCAGTCCTTTTGTCCGTGCTGTCAGAATCCGTCTCAAAGATTTTGAGCTCTGTAGACTCTACATAAAACTGACCCGTTGCAGGAGCACTCGTGGATGTCCACGCCCACGAACCGAAGGTCTGATACATGCTAATATCAACATCAGGTGGATTATTGTCCGCAGGTGCAGCAACCCCAAGCGGACTCTCAGGACTGCCATCACCTTGCATTGTTTCGTCAACTGCTATAGATCGTAGCCAATACTCAAGGACTTCTGATTTTAA
>VXYS01000002.1 GCA_009845905.1 Gammaproteobacteria bacterium
GTCTGCGCTTCGCGATCCGCGAAGGCGGCCGAACCGTCGGCGCCGGCGTCGTATCCAGCGTGGTGGAATGAGGGCACTGCCCTCATGGCACTGCCCTCACAAGGCGCTTCGAAAACATTGAAACACAACAGGCCAGTAGCTCAATTTGGCAGAGCAGCGGTCTCCAAAACCGCAGGTTGGGGGTTCGAGTCCCTCCTGGCCTGCCAGCAAACCCTCGCATGACAGGCGATGAAAGACAACAACCCCATCAAGACCGGCAACTCCCTCGACGTGGCGTGGCTTTTGCTCGCCGCGCTGCTGCTGGTGGCCGGGGTCTATGCCTACTACGCCTTCGAGGAACTGCCGATCTTCGTGCGCGTCGGCGGTGTGCTGGTGAGCCTGGCGCTGGCCGCCGCGGTCCTGCTCAGGACCGCCCGCGGTCAGAACGCCTGGCAGTTCGTCCAGAGCTCCCGCGCGGAGTTGCGCAAGGTGGTCTGGCCCAACCGCCAGGAAACCATGCAGACCACGGCCACCGTGCTGGTCATCGTGCTGATCCTGTGCGTGTTCTTCTGGCTGCTGGACATGGGCCTGGCCGCCATCACCCGCCAGCTGACCGGCGCCTGAGGGAGGGATAGGGCGCCATGCACTGGTACATCGTTCAGTCGTACTCCAACTACGAGGAGAAGGTGAAGGCCGCCCTGCAGGAGCGCATCGAGCGCGAGAACATGCAGGACAAGTTCGGCCGCGTGATGGTGCCCACCGAGGAAGTCGTGGAAATGCGCGACGGCGTCAAGCGCCGGTCCTCGCGACGGTTCTTCCCCGGCTACGTGCTGGTGGAAATGGACCTCGACGAGAGCTCCTGGTACCTGGTCAACAGCGTCCCGCGGGTGCTCGGTTTCGTGGGCGGCACCAGCGAGCATCCCGAGCCGATTACCGACGAGGAGGCCGACCGCATCCTCCAGCAGGTCGAGGAAGGCTCGGAGAAGCCGCGGCCCAAGGTGCTCTACGAGCCCGGCGAAGTGGTGCGGGTCGTCGACGGGCCGTTCAACGACTTCAACGGCGTGGTCGAGCAGGTCAACTACGAGAAGAACCGGCTGCGGGTGGCGGTGCAGATTCTCGGCCGCTCCACGCCGGTCGATCTCAGTTTCGGTCAGGTGCGCAAGGCATAGGGAGGGCGGAAGGTTATGGCGAAGAACGTAATGGCGGTGGTCAAGATGCAGGTCGGGGCCGGACAGGCCAGCCCCAGCCCGCCGGTCGGCCCCGCGCTCGGCCAGCACGGCGTGAACCTGATGGAGTTCTGCAAGGCCTTCAACGCCCAGACCGCCAACCAGGAGCCTGGCATGACCACGCCCGTCGTGGTCACGATCTACAACGACCGCAGCTTCAGCTTCATTACCAAGACCCCGCCGGCCGCCGTGCTCCTGCGCCGCGCCGCGGGCGTGGACAAGGGCAGCGGCGTGCCCAACCTGGAAAAGGTGGGCGAGGTGACCCGCGCGCAGCTCGAGGAAATCGTGCGCGCCAAGGACCCGGACCTTACCGCCGCCGACATGGACGCCGCCGTGCGCACCATCGCCGGGACCGCGCGCAGCATGGGGCTGACCGTGGCCGGAGGGGAGGTGTAGTCATGGCCCGTTTGAGCAAGAGACAGAAGGCCATGCGCGAGACGCCCGGACGCACGGACCCGCTGCCCATCGACGAGGCCATCCGCGTCGTGCGCGAGAGCGTGCCGGCGAAGTTCGGCGAGTCGGTGGACGTGGCCATTAACCTCAATGTCGATCCGCGCAAGGCCGACCAGATCGTGCGCGGTTCCACCGTGCTGCCGCACGGACTGGGCAAGGAAATCCGCGTGGCCGTGTTCGCCGACGGCGAAGCCGCCGAAGCCGCCGTCGAAGCGGGCGCCGACGCGGTGGGCCTGCAAGAACTCGCCGACGAAATCAAGGGCGGCAAGATCGAGCACGACGTGTATATCGCCGCGCCCAACGCCATGCGCGTGGTCGGGGCGCTCGGCAAGGTCCTCGGACCGCGCGGGCTTATGCCCAACCCCAAGTCCGGCACCGTGACGCCCAACGTGGGCGAGGCGGTCCGCAACGCCAAGGCCGGCCAGGTGCGCTATCGCACCGACAAGTCCGGGATCATCCACTGCTCGATCGGCAAGAAGAATTTCAGCGAGGAAGCGATCCTCGAAAACCTTACGGCGCTTTTGAACGAACTGGTAAAGGCCAAGCCGCCCGCGGCCAAGGGCGTTTACATGCAGCGCATCACCCTGTCCTCCACGATGGGACCGGGCGTGCGCATCGACCAGTCGAGCATAAAGCTGCAATAGCGATTACGGAAAGCGGACCCATGCCCCTTAACCTTCAACAGAAGAAAGACCTGGTCGAAGACCTGCGTTCCACCGCCGAGGGCGCGGTGGTCTCGGCGGCGGCCGACTACCGCGGCCTCAACGTCAAGGAAATGACCGACCTGAGGCGCCGGGCGCGCGGCGCCGGCGTGACGCTGCGCGTGGTCAAGAACACGTTGTCGCGGCGCGCGGTAAAGGACACGCCCTGCGAGAGTCTCGCCGAGGCGCTGAACGGGCCCACGCTGCTGGCGTTCTCGGACGACGACCCGGGATCGATCGCCAGGCTTTTCAAGGACTTCGCCAAACAGCACGAGGCGCTTCAACCGCGCGGCTTCGTACTCGACGGCGTGCTGTATCCGGGCGATCAGACCGACCGGATCGCCACTTTGCCGACGCTGGACGAGGCGCGCGCGAAGTTTCTGGGCGCACTCAAGGCGCCGATGCAGAAACTGGTTGCGACGCTCGCCGAGCCGCAGGGCCGCCTGGCGCGGCTGCTGGCCGCGCGGCAGGAACAGGCGGAAGCCGAATGAGCCGGCTTTTGCATACCCACTATCGATTCATACCCCCAAGGAGCAAGTCATGACCGCAGGAAGAGCAGAAATCCGCGAAGCGCTGGGCAAGATGCCGGTGCTCGAACTGGTTGAACTGATCAAGGAACTCGAGGAAGAGTGGGGCGTCAGCGCGGCCGCGGCCGTCGTCGCCGGTCCCGCCGCCGGCCCGGCCGAGGAAGCCGCCGCCGAGGAGGAGCAGACCGAATTCACGGTCGTGCTGCAAGGCTTCGGGGAGTCCAAGGTCAAGGTCATCAAGGCCCTGCGTTCGCTGACCACCCTCGGCCTCAAGGAGGCCAAGGACCTGGTCGAGAGCGCTCCCGCTCCCGTATCCGAAGGCGTGTCGAAGGAAGACGCCGAGAAGTTCAAGGCCACGCTAGAAGAATCCGGCGCCACGGTTGAAATCAAGTAGTTGGGCATTGCGCCCCACTTTGGGAGCGAGGGCGTCCCGCCTTCCTTCCGCCATGTACGACTTTCGCCGTTCGCAGGTTCTGCGCGCCCGCCAAACAAGGATTAACCACGTATGACCTATAGCTACACCGAAAAGAAACGTATCCGCAAGAACTTCGGGAAGAGTTCCACCGTGCTGGAGGTGCCGTACCTGCTGGCGATGCAGCGCGACAGCTACGCGCAGTTCCTGCAGGCGGACACCCCGCCGGAGGAGCGCGAGAACGTCGGCCTGCATTCCGTGTTCTCTCAGATATTCCCGATCGTGGCCTACACCGGCAACGTGGAGCTGCAGTACGTCAGCTACAGCCTCGGCGAACCGCCTTTCGACGAGGAGGAGTGCCGGCTGCGCGGCGCCACCTACGCGGCGCCGTTCAACCTCATGGTGCGCCTTGTCATCTACAAGAAGTCCGGCTCCGACCGGGGCGCGGTCCAGGAGATCCGCGAGCAGCAGGTCTACCTGGGCGAGATCCCGCTGATGACCGGACACTGCAGCTTCATCATCAACGGCACCGACCGGGTCATCGTGTCCCAGTTGCACCGCTCCCCGGGCGTGTTCTTCGACCACGACCGCGGCAAGACCCATTCGTCCGGCAAGCTGCTGCACAACGCCCGCGTGATTCCCTACCGTGGCTCCTGGCTGGACTTCGAGTTCGACGCCAAGGACTGCGTCTTTACCCGCATCGACCGCAAGAAGAAGATCCCGGCCACGGTGCTGCTCCGGGCCATGGAATTGAAGGACGAGGATGTCGCCAGGCTGTTCGAGTCCAACGGCAGGCACAGGTCGCCCGACTCCGGCAATGAGATAACCACCGAAGATATCCTCAGCCTGTTCTTCGAGCGCGACGAGTACCGCATCGACAAGAAGGGCAACGTGAAGATGCGGCTGGAGCCGGCGCGCCTTCGGGGGCTGACCGCGCGCTTCGACATCGTCGTGGGCGGCGAACTGCTCGCCCCGAAAGACCGCCGCATTACCCAGCGCCACGTACGCCAGCTGGAGAAATCGCGCCTGAAGTGGCTGGAGCTGCCGAACCTGCCGAAGTACGAGGAAAACGGCGATGCCGCCACCGGCGCCGACGACGAAGACGCGGTCCACCCGCTGATCGGCGAGACCCTGGCCTGCGACATGGTGGACACCGAAACCGGCGAAGTTCTCGCCCGGGCCAACGACGAGATCACGCACGAGATCCTGCGCAGCCTGATCGCCCACGGCATCGGCAAGATCGAGACCATCTACGTCAACGAGCTGGAGCACGGGCCGTACATATCGTCCACGCTCCGGGTGGACGAGACCCGCAGCCGCGACATGGCGCTGGTCGAGATCTACAAGATGATGCGGCCCGGCGAGCCCCCCACCCAGGAGGCTGCGAAGAACCTGTTCAACAACCTGTTCTTCAGCCCGGACCGCTACGACCTCTCGCGCGTCGGCCGGATGAAGTTCAACCGCCGCGTGGGCCGCGAGGAGATTACCGGCAGTTCGATCCTGAGCCCCGAAGATATCGTGGAGGTCCTGCGCGTTCTGCTGGACATCCGCAACGGCAAGGACAACGTCGACGACATCGACCACCTCGGCAACCGCCGGGTGCGTTGCGTGGGCGAAATGGCCGAGAACGCGCTGCGCCAGGGCCTGGCGCGGGTCGAGCGGGCGGTCAAGGAGCGCCTGTCGATGGCCGAGAGCGACGGCCTGATGCCGCAGGAGATGATCAACGCCAAGCCGGTGTCGGCGGCCATCAAGGAGTTCTTCGGTTCGAACCAGCTGTCGCAGTTCATGGACCAGAACAACCCGCTGGCCGAGACCACCCACAAGCGGCGGGTCTCGGCGCTGGGCGCCGGCGGCCTGACCCGCGAGCGGGCCGGCTTCGAGGTGCGCGACGTGCATCCCACCCACTACGGCCGGGTGTGCCCGATCGAGACCCCGGAAGGTCCGAACATCGGCCTGATCAATTCGCTCGCGGTGTATGCGCGCACCAACGAATACGGCATCCTGGAAACGCCGTACCGGCGCGTGACCGACGGCAAGGTCACCAACACCATCGACTACCTGTCGGCCATCGAGGAAGGCCAGTACGTGATCGCCCAGGCCAACGCCAGGGTGACCGACGAGGGCGGGTTCACGCAGCCGCTGGTGCGGGTGCGCTACCGCAACGAGTCCACGCTGATGCAGCGCGAGCGCATCCAGTACATGGACGTTTCGCCGCGCCAGACGGTGTCGGTGGCCGCCGCGCTGATTCCGTTCCTCGAGCACGGCGACGCCAACCGCGCGCTGATGGGCTCGAACATGCAACGCCAGGCCGTGCCCACGCTGCGGGCCGAACCGCCGCTGGTCGGCACCGGCATGGAGCGGGCGGTGGCGATCGATTCCGGGTCCTGCACCGTGGCGCGCCGCTCCGGGTTGGTGGACTACCTGGACTCCTCGCGCATCGTCGTGCGCGTCGAGCAGGAGGACGCGGGCGCCGGAGAGCCGGGCGTGGACATCTACAACCTCGTGAAATACCAGCGCACCAACCAGAACACCTGCATGAACCAGCGTCCGCAGGTGCGCAGGGGCGACCGGGTCGAGGCCGGCGACGTGCTGGCCGACGGCGCCGCCACCAGCCTGGGCGAGCTGGCCCTGGGCCAGAACCTGCTGGTGGCCTTCATGCCCTGGAACGGCTACAACTTCGAGGACTCCATCCTCATTTCCGAGCGGCTGGTGCACGAGGACCGCTTCACCAGCATCCACATCGAGGAGCTGACCTGCATGGCGCGCGACACCAAGCTCGGCGCCGAGGAGATCACGGCCGACATTCCCAACGTGGGCGAGGCCGCGCTGGCCAAGCTGGACGAGTCCGGCATCGCCTTCATCGGCGCGGAAGTGAAGGCCGGCGACATCCTGGTCGGCAAGGTCACCCCCAAGGGCGAGACCCAGTTCACGCCTGAGGAGAAACTGCTGCGCGCGATCTTCGGCGAGAAGGCCTCCGACATCAAGGACACGTCGCTGAGGGTCCCGGCCGGCATGGACGGCACGGTGATCGACGTGCGCGTGTTCACCCGCGAGGGCGTCGAGAAGGACAAGCGCGCGCTGGCCAACGAGGACCAGGAACTGGCCGGCGTCAAGAAGGACCTGGACGATCAGCGCCGGATCATCGAGGAAGACCTGTTCCAGCGCGTGCGCGAGCTGATCGAGAACAAGATGGCCGACGGCGGTCCGGAAGGCTTCCGGCCCGGCAAGGTCACGCCCCGGAAGCTCGAGGCCCTGCCGCGCGATCAGTGGTTCGAGATCAGCATGCGCACCCGCAAGCTCAACGAGAACCTCGAACGCGCCCGCGAGCGGCTGCAGCAGATTCGCGAGGAAATGGAGAGCCGCTTCACCGAGAAGGCCCGCAAGATCACGGCCGGCGACGAACTGGCCGCCGGCGTGCGCAAGATGGTCAAGGTGTACATGGCCGTCAAGCGCCGGGTGCAGCCCGGCGACAAGGTGGCCGGACGCCACGGCAACAAGGGCGTGATCTCCACGATCGTGCCGGTGGAGGACATGCCGTACCTGGACGACGGCACGCCGGTGGACATGGTGCTCAATCCCCTGGGCGTGCCCTCGCGCATGAACACGGGACAGATTCTCGAGTGCCATCTCGGCTGGGCCGCCAAGGCCCTGGGCCTGCAGCTCGGCGAACTGATCTCGCAGGACGGCAAGAAGGGCACCCTGCGCGAGACGCTGGAGAAGATCTACGACTACTCCGCCACGGGCGGCGGCCAGAGCGTCGAGTCGCTCGACGACGACGACCTCGCCGACCTGGCCAGCAACCTGGCCAACGGCGTCACAATGGCCACGCCGGTGTTCGACGGCGCCACCGAGGCCGAGATCAAGGACATGCTCAAGCTGGCGGAACTGCCGGAATCGGGGCAGACCACGCTGTTTGACGGGCGCACCGGACAGGCCTTCGACCGCCCGGTGACGGTCGGCTACATGTACATGCTCAAGCTCAACCACCTGGTGGACGACAAGATGCATGCCCGCTCCACCGGTCCCTACAGCCTCGTGACCCAGCAGCCGCTGGGCGGCAAGGCCCAGTTCGGCGGACAACGTTTCGGCGAAATGGAGGTGTGGGCGCTGGAAGCCTACGGCGCGGCGCACACGCTGCAGGAGATGCTCACCGTCAAGTCCGACGACCAGTCCGGCCGCAGCCGGATGTTCAAGAGCATCGTGGACGGACGCCACCGGGTCGAGGCCGGCATGCCGGAATCCTTCAACGTGCTGGTGAAGGAAATCCGCGCGCTCGGCATCAACGTGGAGCTCACCCGCAACTGATGTTCATCAAGACAAACACACAAAGGAGCGATGCATGAGAGAAATCACTCGCATGGCCCAGGCCGCCCCCGGATTTGAAGACTTCGATTCCATCACGATCGGACTCGCGTCCCCGGAAATGATCAAGTCGTGGTCCTGGGGCGAAGTACGCAAGCCCGAAACCATCAACTACCGGACCTTCAAGCCCGAGCGCGACGGCCTTTTCTGCGCCCGCATCTTCGGCCCCCTGAAGGACTTCGAGTGCATCTGCGGCAAGTACAAGCGCCTCAAGCACCGCGGCGTGATCTGCGAGAAGTGCGGCGTGGAGGTGCGCGAGGCGCGGGTGCGCCGCGAGCGCATGGGCCACATCGACCTGGCCACGCCGGTTGCGCATATCTGGTTTCTGAAGTCGCTGCCCTCGCGCATCGGGCTGATGCTCGACATGACCATGCACGAGATCGAGCGGGTGCTGTATTTCGAGGCCTTCGTCGTGACCGACCCCGGCGACACCGACCTGGAGCAGGGCCAGCTCCTGACCGAGGAGCTCAAGCGCGAGGCGCTGGAGATGTACGGCCCCACCTTCGAGGCCGAGATGGGCGCCGCCGCGATCCGCAAGCTGCTGCGCCAGGTGGACCTCGACGAGGCCATCGAAAAGGTGCACGGCGAAATCGACGCCACCGGTTCGGAAACCAAGATCAAGCGCCTGACCAAGCGGCTCAAGCTGCTCACGGCCTTCCGCGATTCCGGCAACCGGCCGGAGTGGATGGTCCTTACCAGGCTGGCGGTGCTGCCGCCGGAACTGCGGCCGCTGGTGCCGCTGGAGGGCGGGCGCTTCGCCACCTCCGACCTGAACGATCTCTACCGCCGGGTCATCAACCGCAACAATCGCCTGCGCCGGCTGCTGGACCTCAACGCGCCGGAAATCATCGTGCGCAACGAAAAGCGCATGCTCCAGGAAGCCGTCGACGCGCTGCTGGACAACGGCCGCCGCGGCCGCGCCTTCACCGGCAGCAAGAAGCGCGCGCTGAAGTCGCTGGCCGACATGATCAAGGGCAAGCAGGGCCGGTTCCGCCAGAACCTGCTCGGCAAGCGCGTGGACTACTCGGGCCGTTCGGTCATCGTGGTGGGCCCGACGCTCAAGCTGCACCAGTGCGGGCTGCCCAAGAAGATGGCGCTGGAGCTGTTCAAGCCCTTCGTGCTGTCGAAGCTGCAGGTGTTCACCGAGGCCACCTCGGTGAAGGCCGCGCGCCGCCTGATCGAGCGCGAGGAACCGATCGTCTGGGATTTCCTCGAAGAGGTGATCCGCGAACACCCTGTGCTCCTGAACCGCGCGCCGACCTTGCATCGCCTCGGCATCCAGGCCTTCGAGCCGCTGCTGATCGAGGGCAAGGCCATCCAGCTCCACCCGCTGGTCTGCACCGCCTTCAACGCCGACTTCGACGGCGACCAGATGGCCGTGCACGTGCCGCTGTCGCTGGAGGCGCAGCTTGAGGCCCGCGCCCTGATGATGGCCTCGAACAACATCCTGTCGCCGGCCAACGGCGAGCCGGTGATCGTTCCGTCGCAGGACGTGGTGCTGGGCATCTACTACATGACCAGCAAGCGCATCAACGCGCGCGGCGAGGGCATGATGTTCAGCGGCCGCGACGAGGTGCACCGCGCCTACGAAACCGGGGCCGCCGACCTGCACGCCGCGGTCAAGCTGCGCGCCGGCGGCGAGCTGATCGAGACCACCGTCGGCCGCGCCCTGCTCGGCGCGCTGCTGCCGGAGGAGCTCGACTTCGAACTGATCAACCGCACGATGAACAAGCGCGAGATCGGGCAGCTCATCAACGCCTGTTATCGGCAGGCCGGCCTCAAGAAGACCGTGGTCTTCGCCGACCGCCTGATGTACATGGGCTTCCAGTTCGCCACTTCGGCCGGAATCTCCATCGGAATCAACGACATGGAGGTGCCCGAGAACAAGCCGGAAATCCTCGCCGAGGCCGAGGAGAAGGTCAAGGAAATCCAGGACCAGCACGCGCAGGGCCTGGTGACGGACGGCGAGCGCTACAACAAGGTCGTCGATATCTGGTCGCATACCAGCGACCGGCTGGCGCGGGTCATGATGGACAACCTCGGCACCGAGCAGGTCACCAACGCGGCCGGCGAGGAGGTCACCCAGAAGTCCTTCAACTCGATCTTCATGATGGCCGACTCCGGCGCCCGCGGCTCGGCGGCGCAGATGCGCCAGCTGGCCGGCATGCGCGGCCTGATGGCCAAACCGGACGGCTCCATCATCGAGACGCCGATTACCGCCAACTTCCGCGAAGGCCTGGACGTGCTGCAGTACTTCAACTCCACGCACGGCGCCCGCAAGGGCCTGGCCGACACGGCGCTGAAGACCGCCAACTCCGGCTACCTGACCCGCCGGCTCGTGGACGTGGCCCAGGACCTGGTCGTGACCGAGGAGGACTGCGGCACCACCGCCGGCCTCGTGATGGAAGCGGTGCTGGACGGCACCGAGCAGATCCAGTCGCTCACCGACCGCATCCTCGGCCGCGCCACCGCCCGTCCGGTCGTTTCGCCGGCCACCGGCGAGGAACTGATCGCCGCCGGCGAGCTGCTCGACGAGAAACTGGCCGCGCTCATTGAAGAGCATGGCGTCGAGCGGGTCACCGTGCGTTCGCCGATCACCTGCGAGACCCGCTTCGGCGTGTGCCGCAACTGTTACGGGCGCGACCTGGCCCGCGGCAAGTGGGTGAACATCGGAGAGTCGGTGGGCGTGATCGCCGCGCAGTCGATCGGCGAGCCCGGCACCCAGCTCACGATGCGTACTTTCCACATCGGCGGGGCCGCGTCCAGGACCGGCGCGCGCAGCAGCATCGAGGTGCGGCGCGACGGCGTGGTGCGGCTGCAGAACCTGAAGACCCTGAAACACAAGAAGGAAAAGCGCCTGGTGGCGGTGAGCAACACCGGAGAACTGGCGCTGGTGGATGCCGACGGGCGGGCGCTGGAGCGCCACAAGGTCAGCTACGGCGCATCCATCCTGGTGAACGACGGCGACAAAGTGAAGGCCGGCCAGACCGTGGCCACCTGGGACCCGCACAACCGTCCGATCATTTCCGAAGTGGTGGGCTGGATCGAGTTCGAAGACCTGCTGGAAGGCATTACGGTGGAGGAGCGCATCGACGAGCTCACCGGCCTTTCGACCGTGGCGGTGCTGGAACGCCGCCGCCGGCCCTCTTCGGGCGCCGACAAGGAGCCGCGGATCCGCCTGACCGACAAGAGCGGCGCCGTGCTGCACTTCAGCGGCACGGACGCGCCGGTGGAGCACAAGATGCCGGAAGGATCGGTGCTCGACCCCATGCTGGCCGCTGCCTGGCAGAAGTCCCGCGGACTGGAGGAAGGCGGTTCGAAGGCGTCCGGAAAGCTCAAGGTGGAAACCGGCGACGTGCTGGCCCGCGTGCCGGCCAGCGAGGCCAAGTCCATCGACATCACCGGCGGCCTGCCGAGGGTGGCGGACCTGTTCGAGGCCCGCAAGCCGCGCGAGGCCGCGATCCTCGCCGAACACCGCGGCGTGGTGAGCTTCGGCCAGGACACCAAGGGCAAGCGCCGCCTGATCATCGCCGACGAGCAGGGCGAGGAAGTCAAGATGCTGGTGCCCAAGGACCGTCCGCTGAACGTGTTCGGCGGCGAGCGAGTCGAAACCGGCGAGATGATCGCTGACGGCGAGCCCAACGTCCACGACATCCTGAGGCTGCGCGGCGTGCAGGCCATGGCCGAGTACCTGGTGGGCGAAATCCAGGCCGTGTACCGGCTGCAGGGCGTGCGCATCAACGACAAGCACATCGAGGTGATCATCCGCCAGATGCTCAAGCGCGTCGAAGTGATCGATCCGGGCGAGAGCGGACTGCTCAAGCGCGAGCAGCTCGAGCGTTCGCAGGTGGTCGAGATCAACGAGCGGATCGAGGCCGAGGACAAGACGCTGGCCACTTACCGGCCGTTGCTGCTGGGCATCACCAAGGCGTCGCTGGCGACCCGCTCGTTCATATCGGCGGCGTCGTTCCAGGAGACCACCCGGGTGCTCACCGAGGCCGCCGTGATCGGCATGCGCGACGAACTCAAGGGCCTGAAGGAAAACGTGATCGTCGGCCGGCTGATCCCCGCCGGCACCGGCTTCCACTATCACCAGGAGCGCGTGCGCCGGCGCGAGAAGCGCCTCGAGATCGAGGCCGCTGAAGCCGCCGAGGCCGAGTTCGCCACCGTCTCCCCCGAAGACGCCCCCACCGCCGTCGAGGAACAACCCGCCTGACCCGTCCCCGCCTGACCCGCTGAAGACCGTTTCCGCTACACCCCTTTTGGGGAGCGTTGGAGCCAGGATGGCGGAATCGAGCCAGGGAGGGCGACTCCACGAAAGGGGTGTAGCGGAAACGGGCGAGGGACAGGCACAAGCCAGACCGGCTTGTTATTGACTTTGCGGGCGAATTCCGCATAATTCGCGGATTCCGTGCTTGCGGCTGAGGCTGCCTAGATGGGCGTCCTCAAGGAACGCTGCAAGCCGGGTTTTTCCAACCGCAAAACAAGGGCAAGGGGCAGGCCGTAAAGCAATGTCCACGGTGAATCAGCTTGTGCGCAAGGCGCGCGCTCCGCGGCGGGCGAAAACCAGCGTTCCGGCGTTGGAGAACAGTCCGCAGAAGCGCGGCGTCTGCACGCGCGTGTACACCACCACGCCCAAGAAGCCGAACTCGGCGATGCGCAAGGTGGCCCGGGTACGTCTCACAAACGGCTTTGAGGTCACCAGCTACATCGGCGGCGAAGGCCACAACCTGCAGGAGCACTCGGTTGTGCTGATCCGGGGCGGCCGCGTCAAGGACCTTCCCGGCGTCCGCTACCACACCATCCGCGGCACGCTCGACTGCGCCGGCGTAACCGACCGCCGCCAGGGCCGCTCCAAGTACGGCGCCAAGCGGCCGCGCTGACACCATGTCCCGCCGCTCCCGCGCCCCCCGCCGGCCCGTTCTGGCTGACCCGCTGTACGGCAGCGAGCTTTTGTCGCGCTTCATCAACATGATCATGAAGAGCGGCAAGAAGTCGGTGGCGGAGAACATCGTGTACGGGGCCATCGACGTGATCTCCAGGATCCGCAAGCAGACCCCCGAAGAGGCGCTGGTACTGCTGGAAGAGGGCCTGGAGAACGTCAAGCCCACGGTCGAGGTGCGCTCCCGCCGGGTCGGCGGCGCCACCTACCAGGTGCCCGTGGAAGTGCGCGCGGCCCGCCGCGAGACGCTGGCGATGCGCTGGATGATCGACGCGGCCCGCAAGCGCACCGAGAAGACCATGGCCGAGCGCCTGGCGCGCGAACTCATGGAAGCCTCGGAGAACTCCGGGGCCGCCGCCCGCCGCCGCGAGGAAACTCATCGAATGGCGGAGGCCAACAAGGCTTTCGCGCATTACCGCTGGTAGGCCGGCCGCCGGCGCCAGATCCTTGTTCGCACAAGCGTCCTTCGGCCTTCACGGTACGGGTATAGAACCATGCGCGCTACGCCCATCGGCCGTTACCGCAACATCGGCATCATGGCCCACATCGATGCCGGCAAGACCACGACCACGGAGCGGGTCCTGTTCTACACCGGCGTTTCGCACAAGCTGGGCGAGGTCCATGACGGCGCGGCCATCATGGACTGGATGGAGCAGGAGCAGGAACGCGGCATAACGATTACTTCGGCGGCCACCACCTGCTTCTGGAGCGGGATGCGCCGCCAGTTCCCCGAGCACCGCATCAACATCCTGGACACGCCGGGGCACGTGGATTTCACGATCGAGGTCGAGCGCTCGCTCAGGGTGCTGGACAGCGCCGTCGCGTTGTTCTGCGCGGTGGGCGGCGTCGAGCCCCAGTCCGAGACCGTGTGGCGGCAGGCCAACCGCTACGGCGTGCCGCGGATGGCGTTCATCAACAAGATGGACCGCGTGGGCGCGGACTTTTTCCGCGTCGTCGGCCAGATCGAGTCCCGCCTGGGCGCCAAGGCCGTGCCGATCCAGGTCCCCATCGGCAGCGAAAGCGATTTCGCCGGCGTCGTGGACCTGGTCGAGGAACGCGCCATCTACTGGAGCGAGGCGGACCTCGGCACCACCTATCGCGAGGACGACATTCCCGAAGAGCTCGCCGAACTCTGCGCCGAATGGCGCGAGCGCATGGTGGAGGCCGCCGCCGAGAGCGACGACGAGTTGATGGAGAAGTACGTGGGCGGCGAACCACTCACGGCCGACGAGATCCGCCGGGGTCTGCGCGAGCGCACCCTGCGCAACGAGATCGTGCCCGCCATGTGCGGCAGCGCGTTCCGCAACAAGGGCGTGCAGGCGGTGCTGGACGGCGTCGTGCACTACCTCCCTTCGCCGGCCGAAAAACCGCCGATCACCGGCATCAACGGCTCCGGAGAAACGGCCGAACGCGCGCCGAACAACGAGGCGCCCTTCTCGGCGCTGGCATTCAAGATCGCGAACGACCCGTACGTCGGCAACCTGTCGTTCATCCGCGTGTATTCCGGTCGCATCAAGTCCGGCGACCGGGTGTTCAACGTCACCCGCGGCAAGAAGGAGCGCATCGGGCGCCTGCTGCAGATGCACGCCAACGACCGCGCCGAGGTCTCGGAAATCCGCGCCGGCGACATCGTCGCCGCGGTGGGCCTGAAGGACGTGACCACGGGCGACAGCCTGACCGAAGTCGGCAAGCCCATCGCCCTGGAGCGCATCACGATCCCCGACCCGGTCATCCATGTGGCCGTGGAGGCCCGCACCCGCGCCGACCAGGAAAAGATGTCGCTGGCGCTTCAGAAACTGGCCAAGGAGGACCCGTCGTTCAAGGTGTCCACCGACAAGGAGTCCGGCCAGACCATCATCGCCGGCATGGGCGAGCTGCACCTGGAGATCCTGGTGGACCGCATGCGCCGCGAGTTCCAGGTCGAGGCCAACGTGGGGCGCCCGCGCGTGTCCTACCGCGAGACGATTCGCCAGGTTGTGGAGCAGGAGGGCCGGTTCGTGCGCCAGACCGGCGGCCGCGGCCAGTACGGCCACGTGTTCCTGCGCCTGGAGCCGCTGCCGTCCGGGGGCGGCTACGAGTTCGAGGACAAGATCGTGGGCGGCGCGGTGCCCAGGGAATACATCCCGGCCGTGAACAAGGGCGTGCAGCAGCAGATGGGCGAAGGCGTGCTGGGCGGCTACCCGGTCGTGGACGTCAAGGCGACGCTCTATGACGGCTCGTTTCACGAAGTCGATTCCAGCGAGGTCGCCTTCCGCGTAGCCGCGGCCCAGGCTTTCCGCGAGGGCATGAGGCGGGCCAAGCCGATCCTGCTGGAGCCCACGATGAAGCTCGAGGTGGTCACGCCCGACGACTACATGGGCGACGTGAGCGCCGACCTGACCCGCCGGCGCGGCGAGCTGCACAGCATGGAAGAGTCGCCCGCGGGCAAAGTGGTGCGCGGCGAGGCGCCGCTGGCGGAGATGTTCGGCTACGCCACCACGCTCCGCTCGATGTCGCAGGGCCGCGCGACCTATTCGATGGAATTTTCCCGTTACACTCCGGTCCCCGCCAAGGTGGCGGCGGACCTTACTCATACCGGCTGAGAGCCGAACTGCAAGGAGACAATCACTTATGGCCAAGGCGAAATTTGAGCGTACCAAGCCGCATGTGAACGTGGGGACGATTG
>VXYS01000003.1:0-217687 GCA_009845905.1 Gammaproteobacteria bacterium
GTGCTGGACCTCGGCGACAACGCCGTGGGCGACATCACCGCGCTCGGGAGTCTCGGGCACCTGCGCGTGCTCGACCTGTCGAACAACGCCGTATCCGACCTGTGGCCACTTTCGGGACTGACGGCGCTGCGCCGGCTGGACCTGTCCGGAAACCGGGTGGCGGACCTGCGGCCGCTGTCGGAACTGCGCCACCTTGAAGTGCTGGTTCTGGACGGCAACGAGGTCTCGGACCTGGCGCCGCTATGGGGCCTGCAGAAACTCGCGCACCTCGACATGGGGAAAAACCGGTTGGAGGACGCCGCCCCGCTGGGCGAAGCGCGGTCGCTGCAGCGCTTGGACCTCGCGGACAACCGCTTGCGCGACATCCGGGTGCTCGGCGACCTGGAGAAGCTCGTGTGGTTGCGCGTTTCCGGGAATCCCATCACAGACTTCTCCCCGCTCGATCGACCGACGTCTGTCCGCTGGCTCGTAATCGACGCCCAAGCCCCGGGTGCACGGTAGGCCTCAAACTGGCTGACTAGTATTACTCGAGGTTTCCGGAACACACTCCGAACCTCCGAAATCCCCACCCCGCAGAACGGCGAGTTGACACGGGTCCTGAGGGAGCGAGGCTGTGAGCCCGTCGGTATCGATTCCAGCCGCGAACTCATTGCCGCCGCGCGGACGCTTGGTCTGGACGTGCGCGAGCAGGACGCCTGCGAAATGGAATTCGAGGATGAATTTGATGCGGTGTTCAGCAATGCCGTGCTTCACTGGATAAGCGACACCGACATCGTCATCGGGAACGTGTACCGCGCGCTGCGACGCGGCGGGCGCTTCGTCGGGGAGTTCGGCGGTTACGGCAACTGCGCGGCGATCGTGACGGCTCTCGTAGATGAACTGGAACTGCGCGGCATTGACGGTTCGAATGCCAGCCCCTGGCATTTCCCGACGGCCGATGAGTTCAGCAACAGACTGGCCGCAGCGGGATTCAGTGTGCCGTACATCGAACTAATCCCGCGTCCGACGCCGCTGCCCGAAGGAATGCAGGGTTTTCTTGCGACGTTTGCAGACAGTTTTGCTGCGCATGTTGCCCGTGATCAGCGCAATGGATATCTGTCGGCTGTTTGCGACCGGCTCGAACCGCTGCTCCGGAGGAACGAGGAGTGGACCGCGGACTATGTGCGGCTGAGGTTTGAGGCCGCTAAAGAGTGACGCGGGCAATCCCGAACTGGCGGCACGCGACCGCTATCTTCTCGCCTTCCAACAGGCGGGCTATGAATCGATGTCGTTCATCCATTGGCTTGCACTCTCTCCAGGGCATCCGGGACTCCCAAATACCCAATTTGTAAACCATGTCTCAAGAATATTCTGTACGCTACCTCTCGATAACGGCACAAGTGCACCGATTCTGAGGGGAACATTTTTCCCTAAGCCCAGGTGGACGATTCTGGGGGAAAGATCACACTTAGGAATTGGTTCCCAAATTGTGTATTTCGCCATAGTATTGTGCTCGTTTGCCGGTAAGGGGGGATTAGTCAACTCAAAGCCGGTCTGTGACCGGGCGCTATAGGTGCTCGCGGATTTGTTGAGGATGCTGCAAACCAAATAGCAGGCGGCGTGGTAATACGCGAGCAACCGCCGGCTTGCTGATTATCGGAGTGATCGTCAAGTAGCTGAAATGAACGAATACACAAGAAACTCAGGTCGTGCACCAAGCATCATGTTTCTGGTTGGGGCTGGAATATCAATCCCCGTTGGAATTCCAGCCATGCAAGGGATCTACGCAGGTTTCCTACGGAAGGAGAAATCAGGAATTACGGACCTGGAACTGAGAACCTGCAAGTTCTTGACCGGAAATTTGAAGGTAAGGCCCGACTTGGAAGAGTTCCTTCTTGCTGCAAATGCAATCACAAATTTTCGCGATTCTCCTCTTGCAGCCTTTGTTGAAGCATCTGTGTCAAACCGCTCGTATGGAACCAAGATAGAGGAATACCGCAAGCGGGCAAAGAAAAGGGCAAGTCAAGTTGAGGCCGTGCGGAACAGAATTCTCGAATTTTTAGCGCGTACCTGTTTTGAGTTTGACCGCCCAAAGGCAATAGAGATATTTGGAGAGTTTGTCGAATCCATTGCGTCGGCAGGATATCCCGTTTTTTCTACGAACTATGACTTCGCGCTCGAACATGTTGCCGTCACGAGAGAAATTAGGGTCGAGAATAACTTTGAGCAGCACGGGCGCGGACAGGGGCAGAGATGGTTGTGGAACGACTCTATTAACTTCCCGACCGGTGGGGCCTTGACATTGATCAAGCTCCATGGCTCTGTCACTTGGTATCGGGATGACACCGGAGTAATCGAGAATATTCAATTCGACACAAATAAGAATTTCGCGGGAAGGGACGTAAGTCGGCTAATCGTTTTTCCCACGCGCTTCAAAGACATTTATGACCAGCACTTTTTTGCTCTGTATTCTCACTTCCTTTCGGTACTTGCGGATGCAAAGGTCTTGATCATCGCTGGGCATAGCCTGCGAGATGAGTACTTAAGAGCGGGCATTATCGAACGCTTTAGGACGGGCGGCCTTCAAATCATTGTCATAGATCCAGAATTTCCCAAAGCGCTTCCAGCGGAACTCAAGCCGGCACGTCTTGGCGAAACCGGACCCATAGTTCATATCCCTTACCCATTTGAGGATATTCGTGATGAATTGACGCACCTTGTAAGGAATAGCGAGCCCTCAGCAATCCCCAGACTTTTTTCAGAGATTGTGCAATCTATCAAACTCAAGTCGAACAAGCTTGCAATCAGGGGTGACATAAGAAAACTGAAAGCCGGAGAACCGAAGAAGTTCTTGGCTCGCGTAGAAGCACAAATTCTTCCCAAAGATAAACCAGCAATCCTTCGATGCTGGATTCAATCCGCGCGACGTGTTCGTCCTGTGACATCAAGTGATTTCTTGGAAGGTGGTAATTTTGTGGTTGAAAGAGGTGAAAGCGGTATGATTCGAAGCGATATTCCTATAGAGATCATCGTTCCGAAGAAAAGGCAATGGGCAGTTCAGGGCGACGTTTTGCTCAAGGTTGGGCTTGTCAAAGCTTCAGTAAAACGTCCGGCTCGGTTGAATCAGGAGTCAACAATTGCATTGGATGAACGCGTGTTCTCGTACAGTTCAGACTAGGAGCAGTTGACCCTTAGAGCGCAGGCCAATATCCGGCGGGCGGCAATACCCGTAACTAAGGTAACAATTCCCCTAGATCAGAGCCGCCTGGGATATGGACCTTGCATGATTCAGCTGTGAAGCATGTTCGAGGCGATTCATATAGCCGCATATTGAGAACGGGTTTGTGCCTTGCGTCGGGAAACGGTTTGCAATGCTGTTATGTTGCCCGTTGGATAAAGGCGAGGAGTTCCAAATGTCGACCTGCTTTGTTATTCAGCCCTTTGACAAGGGAAGATTTGATAAGAGATACGAAGATGCCTTCAAACCGGCGCTAGCAAACGCCGGTTTCGATGCCTACCGCGTAGATGAAGATCCCGGAGCCGACGATGTGTTGATAGATGCCATCGAAAAGGGCATAACACTTTCTCCGATCTGTTTGGCAGACGTAACAACGGATAATCCAAACGTTTGGTATGAACTCGGATTTGCCTACGCGGCCGGCAAGCCAGTGATCTTGACCTGTTGCGATGAGCGAGAGGACGCATTGCCTTTCGACATCCGACATAGGAAGGTTATTCATTACAAGTCCGAGTCAACAAGCGACTTCGAGGCATTAAAGCAGCAGGTGACAGAGAGGGCGAAGGCCCTGCAGAGAGGTGCAATTCAGGGGCAAATTAGCAAATCCGATCCGATAGCGCCGAGGGACGGACTAACACAAATGGAAATTCAACTTCTTGGTGTAGTGGCGGCGGCGACAGCGGCGCCCGGCACTAGGCACAGCATTTGGCTAGTGCAGAAAAATGCACAGTCAATAGGACTTACGGATGTTGCGATTGGCATTGCGTTTCGAGGTCTTCTGCGGCAAGAAATCATTGCTGTCGAGGAAGTAGACGATCCAAATGGAACCTATGATGGCGCATATGTTACTGATAGTGGATGGGATTGGATTAAAGAACACTCAAGTTTTTTCAATCTGACCGCGAGGCCTCCGCAAGACCTTGATGACTTTGAAGGCGAGGTGCCGTTCTAGCCTGGTAGTGCGAAAAACAATTGACGTTATTGGATGCATAGGGACGTCTTTCTTCCGCGCTCCAAGCCAATGATTCCCAGTCGAGTAGTACGGAATGCCAAAAGCTAACCAGACACCCGAACAGGCCGCACGCGACATCATTGACGGGAAGTTGGAGCAGGCTGGCTGGAAAGTGCAATCGAAGGACAGAATAGATTTCGGCGCTGGCCCCGCGATTGCAGTGCGCGAGTATCAGACGGACATCGGCCCTGCCGATTACGTTCTCTTTGTCAATAAAAACGCGGTCGGGGTTATCGAGGCCAAGCCGGAGAACTGGGGGCAGAACATAACGAAGGTCGAAGCGCAATCGGGCGGTTATGCCGCTGCCAAGCTCAAGTGGCTGAACAATCAGGAGCCCTTGCCGTTCGTGTATGAAAGCACCGGCGTGTTAACGCGTTTCACGGATACGCGCGATCCGAAACCCCGATCCCGCGAGATATTCGGCTTCCCTCGGCCGAAAACACTACAACAGTGGCGCGATCAGCCAGCGTCGTTGCGCGCACGCCTCCAGAGGCTACCCGTCCTGGATCGCGAGCGACTCAGGAAATGCCAGGTCAACGCGATCAAGAGGCTGGAGAAGTCCTTCAAGGAAAACCGCCCGCGCGCCCTCATTCAGATGGCCACCGGCTCGGGCAAGACGTACGCGGCCATCACGTCAATCTACCGGCTACTCAAGCATGTCGATGCCGAGCGCATCCTGTTTCTGGTGGACACGAGGAATCTGGGCAAACAGGCTGAGCAGGAGTTCATGGCCTACATGCCCAGCGACGACAACCGCAAGTTCACCGAGCTTTACGGCGTTCAGCGCCTCAAGTCGTCCTTCGTCAGCACGGATAGCCACGTCTGCATCAGCACCATCCAGCGCATGTACTCGCTCCTCCAGGACAAGGAACTGGACGAAGCCGCTGAGGAGGTCAATCCCGCAGAGCTAAAGGTACGGCCCAAGGAACCCGTGCCTGTCGCCTATAGCGGCAAGATTCCACCGGAGTTCTTCGATTTCATCATCATCGACGAGTGCCATCGCTCGATTTACAACCTCTGGCGCCAGGTGCTGGAGTACTTCGATGCCTTTCTCATCGGCCTGACCGCCACGCCGGATAAACGCACCTACGGCTTCTTCAAGAAAAACGTGGTCAGCGAATACGGCCACGAGCAAGCGGTCGCCGACGGCGTAAATGTCGGCAACGAGATCTATGTCATCGAGACGGAGACGACTCAGCAGGGCGGGCAGCTCAAGCTGAATCAGCAGGTCGAGAAGCGGGAGCGGTTGACGCGCCGCAGCCGTTGGGAGGTTCAGGATGCAGATGTCACTTACAGTCCCCGGGAACTCGACCGCGATGTAGTAAACCCGGATCAGATACGCACGGTTATCCAAACCTTCCGTGACAAGTTGCCCGAGATATTTCCTCACCGCGACGAAATCCCGAAGACACTGATCTTCGCCAAGACCGACAGCCACGCCGACGACATCATCCAGACCGTGCGTGAGGAATTCGGCGAGGGCAACGAGTTTTGCAAGAAGATCACCTATCGGGCCACCGAAGACCCGGATTCCGTGCTGGCGCAATTTCGCAACGACTACTATCCGCGTATCGCCGTGACGGTGGACATGATCGCCACCGGCACCGACGTGAAGCCGCTGGAATGCCTGCTTTTCATGCGCGACGTGCGCAGCCGCAACTATTTCGAGCAGATGAAGGGCCGCGGTGTCCGCACCCTCGGCCATGATGACTTGAGGAAAGTCTCGCCATCGGCTGGCAGCGGCAAGACCCACTATGTGATTGTCGATGCCGTCGGCGTCACCAAATCGCTGAAAACCGCGAGCCAGCCGCTGGACTCCAAGCCCTCCGTACCACTCAAGGACCTGGCAATGGGCGTGATGATGGGCGCTTGCGACGAGGAAACGATCAGTTCCCTTGCCGGCCGTCTGGCCCGGCTCAATCAGCAACTCAGCCCCGCGGAGCAGTCGCGAGTTCAGGAAAAGGCCGGCGGGGTTGCTCTCACAGCGATCGTCGGCAATCTGCTAGCTGCCATCGATCCTGATCGCGTATTAGACAAGGCTATTGAAATCAACCCCAAGGCCGTCCGCGAGGAGGCATCGCCCGCAGCCTTAGAAAAGGCTCGGCAAGCCTTGGTCGGCGAAGCCGCCAGCGTATTCGATGGCGAATTGATTGAGTTGATTGACAACATTCGCCGCGACAAGGAACAGACCATCGACCATGAGGGCCTGGACACCCTGACCGGTGCCGGATGGGCGGGCGACGCCCGGGAAAACGCGGCAGCGATCGCGCAGGAGTTCAGGCGATACCTGGAAGACAACCGCGACGAGATCGAGGCGCTGACTATCTTCTTCGAGCAGCCGCACCGCCGCAGCCAGGTGACCTACGCCATGATCCGGGACGTGCTCGACAGGCTGAAGAGCGACAGGCCGCGGCTGGCCCCGGCGCGAGTCTGGCAAGCTTACGCGCTGCTAGACGATTATCAGGGGGGTCAGCCGATCAACGACCTCACGGCACTGGTGGCGTTGATCCGCCGAGTTTGCGGAATGGACTCAACGCTTTCGCCGTACCGAAATACCGTCCGCCGCAATTTCCAGATCTGGATCATGACGCGCCACAAAGGAAGTGGCGAGAAATTCAACGAGCAGCAGATGGCATGGCTCCACATGATCCGCGACCACATCATCACATCATTCCATCTCGACCGCAGCGATCTGGATATGGCTCCATTTGACAGCCAAGGCGGCATGGGGCAGATGTACAAGCTGTTCGGCGACCGGATGGACGACGTGATTGGCGAGTTGAATGAGGCGCTGGCGGCGTAGATGACCTTAGGTATTTCGCCGAGTGAAATAGTAGGCCAGGGCACCTACCAGCTTCTATGCAAGGCTTCGCATTGGGAAAGGATTCCTCTGTCACAAGTAGCCGAAGTCCAAAATGGCTTCGCATTCCAGTCTGCATACTTCGATAGAGAAAACGGGGTCCCGCTAATTCGAATTAGGGACATTCAAGGAATTCATACAGAACACCGCTACTTTGGAGAATTTGACGAACGGTACAAAGTTTGTTCTGGAGATATTCTCGTAGGGATGGATGGAGACTTTAGGGTCGCGCGCTGGAAAGGTGAAGAGGGTCTGTTGAACCAGCGCGTGTGCAGAATTCAGAATCAAAGCAATCTCTTTGATGGCAGATTCCTATTTCTTTGCCTGCAACCGTATCTAAACGCAATAAACGCTGAGACTTCATCTGTGACGGTAAAGCACTTGTCATCCAAGACTATCGAGGCAATTCCACTTCCACTTCCACCGCTCAACGAGCAACACCGCATAGTCACCAGGATCGAAGAACTGTTCTCCGAATTGGACAAGGGCGTCAAAAATCTGGAGAAGGCGCGCGAGCAGCTCAAAATCTATCGCCAAGCCATCCTGAAACACGCCTTCGAAGGCAAGCTCACAGCGCAATGGCGCGAAGGAAATAAAGACCAGCTAGATAACCCTGAGCAATTGCTAGCGCGTATCAAACAGGAACGTTCGGCTCGCTACGAACGGCAACTCAACGAATGGAAAGCCGCTGGGGCAGAGGGTCGCAAACCTAAAGCCCCGAAATCTCTACCCGATCTCACTGCTGAGGAATTGGGCGAATTGTCTGAGCTACCGGATGGATGGAGTTGGACTCGTTTCGGTTTGCTCGACATAGAACTAAGACGGGGACCATTCGGAAGTTCGATTACAAAGAGCATGTTTGTTCCGAGCGGCTTTAAGGTCTATCAACAAGGGAATGCCATTTACCGAGACGCCTCACGAGGCAGCTACTTCATCAACGAGGAAAAGTATAGAGAATTATCGGGATTTGCTGCTTTGCCTGGCGATTTCATAGTGAGTTGTGCTGGAACGGTAGGCAGAATTTTTGAACTTCCAGAAAGCTCGGTGCCGGGAGTGATAAATCAGGCCCTAATGCGAGTACGCATCAACGACTCGATCCTCGATAGGCGCTTCTTTGTTAGGTTATTTGAGTCTGCCTTTTTTCAACGGAAAGTGCTTTCAGACGCTAAAGGCACGGCGATGGTGAATTTGGCGGGAATCAAACAGCTTAATTTAGTTCCAGTTGCAATTTGCAGCTTGGGCGAACAAGAGGCAATTAACGAATTGCTTGATACACGGCTTGCCGAAGTTGATCAATGCGAACAAGTCATCACTTTCTCACTGCAACGAGCCGAATTTTTGCGCCAATCGATTCTGAAGAAAGCCTTTTCTGGTCAACTCGTAGCGCAGGATTCCGATGATGAGCCGGCATCAGTGCTTTTGGAGCAAATCAACGCGGAGAGGGAGAAGGTTAGAAAGAGTGTGGAAACCGCCAGGAAGGCCAGAAAGATGAGAACTACTGCATGAACAGCGCCCCCATCGTTTCCAAGGTCTGGAGCTTTTGTCATACGCTGCGCGATGACGGGGTGGGTTATGGCGACTACCTAGAGCAACTGACCTACCTGATATTCCTTAAAATGGCGGACGAATATTCCAAGCCGCCCTACAACCGCGATTTAGGCATTCCTGCCGAGCACAAGTGGACTAGCCTGAAGTCAAGGAAAGGCGCGGAGTTGGAAGACCACTATGTCGCCACGCTGCGCAAGCTAGGCACAAAGAAGGGCCTGCTGGGACAGATATACGTCAGCGCCCAGAACAAGATTCAGGATCCGGCAAAACTGTATCGCCTCATCGCCATGATTGACGATGCCAGCTGGGTGACCATGGGCGCAGATATCAAGGGCGACATTTATGAGAGCCTGCTGGAAAAAAATGCTGAGGACACCAAGTCGGGCGCAGGTCAGTATTTCACGCCTCGCGCCCTAATTCGCGCCATGGTCGAATGCGTGCGGCCCGAACCGGGCAAGCGCATCGCTGATCCGGCCTGCGGCACAGGCGGCTTCTTTCTGGCGGCGTACGATTTCATCACCAATCCGGATAACTTCAAGCTCGATAAGGAGCAGAAGGCGTTCTTGAAGTTCGAGGCGTTTCATGGCAACGAGATTGTGGTCAACACGCGACGGCTTTGCCTGATGAACATGTTCCTGCACAACATCGGTGAAATTGAGGGCGGCGCGCCGATATCGCCGAATGACTCTCTGGTCGCCGACGCCGGTGAACGCTTCGATTACGTGCTGGCGAATCCGCCGTTCGGCAAGAAAAGTTCAATGAGCTTCACCAACGAGGAAGGTGAGCAGCAAAAGGATGACTTGACCTACAACCGCCAGGATTTCTGGGCCACCACCTCAAACAAGCAACTCAATTTCGTGCAGCACATCCGAACCATGCTCAAGACCACCGGCCGCGCTGCCGTGGTCGTGCCCGACAACGTGCTGTTTGAAGGCGGCGCCGGCGAGACGATCCGCAAGAAACTGCTGGACAACACCGATCTGCACACCATCCTGCGCCTGCCGACCGGCGTGTTCTACGCGCAAGGCGTAAAGGCCAACGTGATCTTCTTCGACAACCACGAAGCCAGCCCGAATCCCTGGACGAAGCAGGTCTGGTACTACGACTACCGCACCAACATTCACCACACGCTCAAGAAGAAGCCGATGCGCTTCGAGCATCTGTCGGATTTCATCGATTGCTACAACCCGCAGAACCGGCACCAGCGCGAGGCCACATGGGACGAGGAGAAGGCGCCGGAAGGCCGCTGGCGCAGCTACAGCTACGAGGAGCTTACGGCCCGCGACAAGACCAGCCTCGACATCTTCTGGCTCAAGGACAAAAGTCTCACCGATCTCGACAACCTGCCCGAGCCAGACGACCTCGCCGCTGAAATCATCGAGAACTTGGAAGCGGGTCTCAACAGCTTCCGGGAAGTGCTCGCGGGTTTAGAGCGATCCCCTGATCGTTGAAAATTGCTTTGGCAACGTTCATGAGGGGTTGCGATTATGAGCTTTGAACCGAGAGAGAAATACCTTTCTCGTCTGATCAACGAGCTTCGCAGGTTGCCCGCAGAGACGACTTGGGTCGAATTCAAAGAAAACAAAGCCAAACCAAAGGATATCGGAGAGTACATTTCCTCTTTGAGCAATATGGCGGCCTTGGAAGGCAAGGCCAATGCCTACCTGGTTTGGGGCATTGAAGATGGTACGCATGACTTGAAGGGGACAAAGTTCGAGCCAAGAAAGCGGAAGGTCGGCAACGAAGAGCTAGAGAACTGGCTAGGACGATCTTTGACACCAAGACTGCACTTCCTTTTTCACGAACTCAAGGTGGAGGAGAAGCGCGTGGTGCTATTGGAGATCCCCCGGGCAACCGTTCGTCCGACACAATTCTCTGGAGTCGAATACATTCGGGTGGGTTCGTACCAGAAGAAACTGAAGGATCATCCAGGCCTTGAGCGCGAGTTATGGCGCATTTTTGACATTACGCCCTTCGAGGCATTGAAGGCGATGGAGCAAGTAGATACGGGAGGAATTCTCGATCTTCTGGACTATCCAGCATATTTCGACTTGTTGTCGCAGCCATTACCCACTGACCGCGATGGGATTCTGAAGCGGCTGGCAGAAGACCAAATCATTGTTTCAAATCATGCTGGAAATTGGGACATTACCAATCTTGGAGCGATACTCTTCGCAAAAAACCTTGCTGCGTTCAGACGGCTAGATCGAAAGGCTATGCGGGTTATTGTCTATGAGGGGAAAGGACGCATTAGAACCATACGGGAGCAGGTCCACCACAAAGGCTATGCAAGCGGTTTTGAGGGTTTGGTCGATTTCATCAATGCCTTGCTTCCGCGTAATGAGATTATTGATGCGTCCTTGCGTAGAAATGTACCTATGTTTCCCGAATTGGCGATTCGTGAACTGGTTGCCAACGCTCTCATCCATCAGGATTTTGACGTGACCGGCAGCGGACCCATGGTCGAAATATTCGAAGACCGGATGGAGATCACCAATCCCGGTCTGCCGCTGGTAAACATTGAGCGTTTCTTGGACACGCCTCCAACATCACGCAATGAGTCGCTTGCGTCTTTGATGCGGCGTGCGGGTATCTGTGAGGAACGAGGTAGCGGTATTGACAAGGTAGTGTTCGAAACCGAGTTTATGCAGTTACCTGCCCCCATTTTTGAATCTCCAGAGGGTCATACACGTGCTGTCTTGTTTGCCCATCGAGAATTCAAAAAGATGAATCGAACAGATCGCGTGCGAGCCTGTTACCTTCACGCTTGCCTCCGTCATGTCGAGCGCGACCCAATGACGAATTCCACGCTTCGCAAGCGATTTGGCATCGAAAAGAAAAATAGCGCAACTGCGTCCCGAATCATTCGGGACGCCTTGGCGGATGAACAAATCAAACCATTCGACCCGGAGCAGGGAAAGAAATTCGCAAAGTACCTGCCGTTCTGGGCTTGAGTTGGAATGGTTGCTATTTTTTGTGACAGTTATTTGATGAAAAATTCCTGTGACGGGAAGGATATTCTTTGTTCAAAGATCTAGTTCTTTTTTTGTTCAACAGTTTTGTTTCTCGCGAACTCTCACTTTTGTTTGATAGTTATTTGATGGGTAAAGCTGAAGCGTGCGAGGTTTTGGTTACTCAAAGATCTAATTCTTTTTTTATTCAATAGTTTTTGTCTCTCGCGAACTCCCACTTTTGTTTGACGGTTATTTGATAGGGAAAGCTGGAGCGTATAAGAAATCGTTTGTTCAAAGATCCGATTTATTGGTATTCAATAGTTTTTGTTTTTCGCGAATCCCAATTTAATTTAGCCCCGTTGATCTTCCCCGAAGAGAGGACGTGCATGATAAAGACTTATATGAAGACGTTGCTGGAAAACGGGTCGCAGCGCGACGCGGGATTGGGCGACACAATCAATCCGCTCGAGGGCAGGTGAATGGGATTTTCCGATCAGAGCCACGTTAACCGTGTTCGTGATGCGCTCTGGGAGCGTGCACAAGGTGCGACCGTCATGGTTGGCGCAGGGTTCAGCAAAAATGCAGTCAGCATGCGCACGCCCGGGCAAACCCCGCCCACGTGGAAGATCCTCGCGCAGAGCATGCGCCAACTCCTGTATCCAGACTGTAATTCTTTTCAGACGAACGACCCACTGAGGCTGGCGCAGGAATTTGAGGCAGCTTTCGGTCCGAATGCCCTGAATGGGTATTTACGCAACATGATTCGCGACAGTGACTTTGCACCGGGCAATACGCACGAAAAACTCCTTTCCTTGCCATGGCGTGACGTGTTCACAACGAATTGGGACACGCTCTTGGAGAGAACGGCGCCATCAATCGTGGAATACCCGTACAGCATTGTGCGCAGTACGGACGAAATCCCACTCGCCGCAGGCCCGCGTATCGTGAAGCTGCATGGGTCTGTGGACGCCCGGTTTCCGCTCATATGCACAGAAGAGCACTACCGCACCTATCCGCAGAGATTTGCGCCTTTCGTCAACACGGTGCAGCAAGCCATGATGGAAACACTGCTGGTCCTGATCGGGTTTTCCGGCGACGATCCCAATTTTCTGAAATGGTCTGGATGGGTGCGGGACAATCTCGGTGAATCGGCGCCCAAGATTTATCTGGCGGGTTGGCTGGGTTTGACCGTTCACCAGCGCCGTATGCTTGAGGATCGCAATATTGTGCCGATCGATCTTGCCCGGCACCCTCAAGCTAGCAAATGGCGCAGGCGCCCCCGGGATGTTCGACACTCATATGCGACGGATTGGATTCTTCGCACGCTCGGTTTTGGGCGGCCCTATGACATTGCGCTTTGGCCTTTTCCTTCCCCTGGTCCCTCAGAAGAAATACCGGAGCACCTCAAGCCATTGCCGGTAAAAGCAACCAATGAGCCCATGGCAGAGCCTGAATTGACCACCAAAGAAGAAGGGTCATCCAGTAGCAAACTTGATATCGCAGAGGAACTGATTGATGTCTGGCGCTACAACAGGACGAAAGCGTATCCAGGCTGGCTGAGTACGCCGTCGCGCGTGCGGCAAGGAATGGGGATCTCGCAAAAGCGCACCGAGTTCATTCTGGACGTGTTGCCGGAAATGGATGTGGTAGCTCGATTACGGGCGTTGTATGAGGTGGTGTGGCGTTGGGAAATCCGGCTTAAGCCGCTTTCTCAAGCGGAAGTGGTGTCGGCACGTCTCGCGGAGACTGCGCGCGTAGTTTTGGCCCAAATTGATTGCGAGCGCCAAGAGATAGACGGCGAAGCCGTGCGGGATGCGGACTGGGTGGAAATCTCTAAGGCATGGGTTGCGGTGTCCTTGGCTTTGGCTACGGCTGCGCGGCTTCGATTCGACGCGGAGGAGTTCAACCAGCGGCTAGTGGACATAGCATGGTTTGAAGACGGTTCAAGCGACATCGCGCAGCGCATTCAGCACGAGAAGTGCCTTTGGGCTATTTTTGACTTGGGCTTCGAGTCGCTTGAAGGTTTGCTTGAAGCGTGGCGCACGGATGATTGCGATCCGGTGTGGATGATGCGTAAGGCCGCGCTGTTGTTCGAGCTCGGTCGCGATGCCGAGGCGCGCGAATTGAACCAGAGAGCACTGCATGTTGTTCGCAGTGTTCCCGACAGCGACATCGATGTTTCGGCCAAGTCCCGTGAGGCTTGGGCACTCTACTGTTCGTGGCTGACACCGGCGTACGAAGAATACCGGAAGGCGGCGACTGATACATGGAGGCGATGGGCTGAGTTGACACCAGTGCTCTGCAATGCCCCACAAGAGATGCAGTTCTGTGCTGAACAGATCAAGGGCGAGAGTGCTCTGGACAAGGGCCCACTTTTCGATCTTGGAATGGTTCGAATGCCGGGCTTGTCATTTTCCAATGCCGAAATCTGGCAGTGGTCAGCAGCACACCGTGCAGTGCGTCTAGCGGAAGTCGCTGGTCTACCGCCTTCGGTGGAGATTACAACTGTTGCGGCCAAGAACATGCTGCTCGCGGCAAGGCGGCTATGGCGACACGAACCTGAATTTGCGGCGCGCCTTGTGCTGCGGGCGTCCAACAGCGATTCGTGCGACACGCTCAACTTCGTGCTCTCACGGGCTCGTGTAGCGGTCATTCCTGATGAGGCGGTGCAGCGGCTGGCGAACACTTGTATCCGCGGCATCGAATTCATCCGGCGGCGAATCGTGGTATCGGATGCGCTGGCTCGAGACTACTCGCGCAAACGGCTGGTGGTCCTAATGGAAGCTCTTTCACGGTTCGTTTTGCGAATGGAGTCGCAAGAACTGGACTCAATCTGGAGCAAGGTGATCGGCTGGTACTCGCACAGCGACATTGCCGCAACGATGCTAGTTGAGCGAGCGGTCTGGAACTTATTGCTCAGGACCTGGGAGGCATTGCCTGACAGTATTCGAGAAGACCGGGTTCTCGACCTTTTTGAAGCCCCCATTGTCGGCATGGACGGATTTGCGGTTCAAGGCGTTGGAGACGCTGGAAAAAGGCGCCTCGCCACAAACTATCCTGACACTTATGCGGTGCTCGCCAGACACGGTTCTCCCCCAGTGGCGCGAACGAAGGCAACAAATTCAAGGCGGGCGGAGATCGTTCGCAATCTTGTGCGCGCGCTAAAGGGGGATGAGGAAACACGAAAGCGGGCCGCCCTAAGGACACTTCAATTGGAGAATGTGGTGAAGCTGAGCGCCGGGGAACGCTCCAGAATCTCCAAGGCTCTATGGGGCGTTGGCTTTGTCGAGCATGATGAATTGCCGTCTGGGACGGACTTGTTCGATTGGGCCTTTCTTGTGTTGCCCGAGCCGAAGAAAGGACTTGCGGAGAAGCAGTTTCGCGCCAAATGGCTGGATGAGGACAGCTTGGCCGAGCCCAAAGACTACTGGGAAACCTTTTGGCAAGTGGGGTTTGCAATCAGGAATCTTCGGGTGCGTGGTAAGCCTTTCCCGCTCTCGGAGCAGGAGCAGTCGCGTCTGGCGGACGCAATCAAGCAATGGTCGGAGGAACCGGTGCCCGCATCTCTGCGACGGCTCACTGGAGCGTCCGCAGACTTCTTCCCTGGTGGTGCCGACGACCAAATTCGGAAGGCCCTAAGCGGCCTGTGCCACATTCTCGTGGCGATCGATATTCCGCAAGAAGTTGTCCAGCAGCTGTACACGAAAGCGATGAAGTTGAATGAATCGGCAATGCCGGCTCGAAGTCTATACGCCGGTTTTGCGCGCCTGTTACCTCACTTGCTCGACGATATTGTTCATGAAATGAAAGTCGCGCTGGCTTCCGATGTTTCTAGGATAGCGGTAGATGCGTCGGTAGGACTGGCGTTCTGGTTGCGAAGAGCATCGGACGAAAACGCTGTAGTAGTCTCACCACCAATCGAATTGGTACGAGAGATCGGGGTTATCGTCGCTGCGCGCAGAAAGGCTGCGCTTGCAATTTCTCTCAGGATGGCCGACTGGATATTCGCGCACGGTTGCGACAAACAACGCGATGCCATCGCGCCGCTCGTGGCCGAGGGACTCGAAAAGCTCCATAAGAAACTCCAATATGGCGAACTCCAAGATGAAGACTTCGATGTGCCGCTGTTACGTTGGCGTTGCGCGCAGTTGGCGCTTAGCATGATCGAGAAAGGATATGACGCCAACGATGCGGTAATTCGTTGGAGCAGAGAAGCGGCGAACGACCCGCTGCCGGAAGTAAGACATGCCGGCAACAATGATCCGCGAATGTCCAAGCCTGATTAGATTGCTGCTCCGGCAAAGCTACAAACCCTGCAGTTCAAAGTAGTCTTCATCAATTCCCTTAATTTCGTAGTTGGCCCTCGTTCGAACGCCGACATCGTGGTGAACCAACAGGCGGGCCAGTTCCTCCCCATCAATCAGCACAATGCGCTTGGGATTCCCCGCAACATAGTCTTCCGCGGCCTGCGAGAAGCTGGATGTGGTAACGAATACGCCCTTGATGGTACCCGCGTTATCCAATGCCCCCGCAAAGTTGCGCACATCCGCAATGCCCACGCGATTGTTGCGGGCATACCTTTTCGCCTGAATATAGACTTCGTCTAGGCCAAGTGAGTCTTCCTTTATCTTTCCGTCAATGCCTTCGTCGCCTGAGCCTCCGGTAACGCGCGCCAGCGCTGCATCACCACCGCCGTAACCCATCGCTGTCAGCAGATGGACCACCACGCGTTCAAGAAACGCCGGCTCGGCATCACGAATCCGTCCCAGTATTTCGGCTTCCAGAATTGCCCGCATTTCCCGGTAGGCATTTCCCATCGTTTCTTCAGGCGTTGTCTCGAGCGCGTCGTGTCTTGAGTCTGATGGACGGTGCTGCGGTTGCGCTTCCCTCTGTGCTCTGACACGCTCCTCCCATTCGACGAAAGATGGGTAACGACGCAGGAAACGGTCGTCGATTCTTGCCGGTCTCTGCGCTAATAGCCGCTCTCCATCAGTAGTGAGTTTGTAGACTGCGCGGCGAACCCGATCGATCAGACTGGCCTGCATTAGTCCGAGCAAAGCGAATTGCACTTGAACTGCCAGCTTTGATCCCCCACTTGGATATTCTTCTGCCACCTGTTCTTTTGTGAAGCCTTCAGCGGCGGCCACTCGCTCGCGTATATCTGCAAGAGATGTCTCAGTTCCGTTGGCAAGTGCCTGCAGAACGGGCAGCATGAATGTTTGATAGTTTGTAAATGTTGGCATGAGTCCCCCGCGGAACGAGTGCTTTCGAAGAATAACTACGGCTTACTCGCCGCTGTTGTTGTATAAACCGCGCAGCCTACCAGACCTAGCAAGACAAGCTGTTTGGCTTTAACGCGAGCTAAGTGAGCGGCACGCCTTATCTGAGAATAAAGCAGAGTCGTTCTGGAATATCTATAGCTCAAGCACCGCTAAAGAATGATGAGCTCTAATCTCAACAGATCGCCAACTTTGTTCGTTGACAGCTGCGTAACCCATTCGCATACTCTTACTTAGAAACTCAATTTGTCGACCCCATATGGGCGACGGACCCTATGGCCACCATCCGGTGGCCATAGCTTTTTCAAAGGCCGCGATTTTGAATATTTGCTGCATCGACAAAGCCGAAAAATTTGGAATATTGCGCAGTCCGCCCCATCCGATTGACAAGACGCGGCTAATCGTAGAATCTTTCTTGGTTGTAACTACAATTTGTAGGGCTCAATAGAACTTGGATTATGAGTGGGAAGAGACAAGAATCAAAGACAGACAAACCATGAGAAAACACAATAAACCCCTGACGCCCAGGCAGATCGCGGACGCCAAGGATCAGGACATTGACTTCAGCGACATTCCCGAGCTGGATGACGATTTCTGGCGAAATGCCGAGCTGGTTGAGCCGGACCGGACGGAGCAGATCACCTTGCGCGTCAAGCGTTCCGTGTTGGCCTACTTCAGGGCGTCCGGGAAAGGTTATCAATCCCGGATGAACCGCGTGCTTGAGAGCTACGTGCGCGCCCAGGAAAAATAGAATGACCTGCCGCACGGTCTATGCAGCCATCGCCTTGGCAGCCCTTTTCGCGACTGGCGCCACCGCCCAGGACCGCCCCAACGTCCTCCTCATCATGACCGACAACCAGAGCCCCAACCTGCTTGGGGCGTACGGCAATCGGGACATCAGGACCCCCAATATCGATCGACTGGCGCGCGACGGTTTGCTGTTCGCTCACGCCTACGCTACCTCCGGTGTGTGCTCGCCGTCGCGTGCCGTGCTGATGACTGGGCTGATTCCGTCGGCCAATGGCGTGCACAACGGACTGCCGGCCCGTTACGCGGTCGAAGACTATGCCGCGATTGAGGAATTCCGCAACTTGCCGCAGACGTTGGCCGACGCCGGCTATTACACCGGCCTGGTCGGGAAATATCACCTGGGCCGGCATGAGAAACCCCAGCTCGGGTTTCAGTGGTGGACCACGTTCCGCGGTGGCCATACGTCCAGTTTCGTCGACGCGCAGATCTTCGATAACGGCGAGTCCTATAACGTGCTCGACCGGGACGAACATCTCACCGACTTCTGGTCCCGCCGGGCGGTGGACTTCCTTGCCCACTACAAGGAACAAGAATCGGCCGAGGGAGCGCGTCCGTTCTTCCTCTGGCTGTCCTACAACGGGCCGTACATTCTGCCGCCCACGGTGAATCAACCGCCGGTCTCCCGCCACGCGGACTACTACGAGGACAACGTGCCCGCCATGCCGCAGAACCGGGTGCACCCGTACATGCGGGAATGGGCCAGGAACAATACGGCGCCCGCGCCCGAGCCGACCGAGGGCGGAACCTATCCCTGGTCGGCCATCGATGCGCTCAACAACTCCACGGCCATGATCAACATCGCCGCGGAAATGACGCATGTGGACGAGGGCATCGGCACTGTATTGGCGGCATTGGATGAACTGAGCCTGCGCGACGATACATTGGTGGTGTTTCTCGCCGACCAGGGATCGAGCTGGGGACAGCTTGGCCTGTGGGGCAATTCGTCCTGGGGCGAACCCGAGCCGGCCTACAACGCCAACATGCAGCTGCCGTTGATCTTTCGCCATCCCGGCCGCATCGAAGCGGGTGCGACGGAAACAGCCATGGTCAATCAGTTCGATATGCTGCCGACCTTGCTCGAATACCTTGGTCTTGGGCATCTGGAGATCGCCAATTCTCCCGGAGAGAGCTTTGCGCCGATGCTGCGCGGCCAGGACGTGGCCTGGGAAGACGAGGTTTTCTTCGAATACATCTCCACCCGGGTGATCCAGACCCGGCAGTGGAAATACACCAAGCGCTTCCTGGCGTCGCCGAACGAGCTCTACGACATGATCGACGATCCGGGCGAGACCACCAACCTCGTCGACGAACCGGCGTTTGCGGAGGTTGTTGCGGACCTGGACACACGCCTGACGGCGTTCTTTTCCGAGTATGCCGATCCCGCTTTCGACCTGTGGAAAGGCGGCACCGGCAAGGCGCTGGTCTACTACGGCGCGCGCAACCAGAAATTCCGCGACGCCTTCCCCGACTGGCGCGAACCCTTCGTAGAAAAGCAGACCGCCTTCCGCGACCGCTAATCCGGGTGACGAACGCGATTCCAGCGACTATGACCGCCGTGCTGCTGACCCGGCACGGCGGCGTCGATGCGCTGGAATACCACGACGACGTTCCCACGCCAACGCCGGGAGCCGGCGAGGTGCTGATCCAGGTCGCCGCGGCTGGAATTAACAACACGGACATCAACACCCGCGTCGGCTGGTATTCCATGAACGCCGCCGCAGCCGGTGGGACGCGCGGCGCAACGGAGGTCGGCGAGGTCCGGGCCGAAGACGCCTCCTGGTCCGGTGCGCCGATGGAGTTTCCGCGCATCCAGGGCGCCGACTGCTGCGGGCGGATCGTTGCGGTCGGCGGCGGGGTCGCGCGCTCCCGGATCGGCGAGCGCGTCATTGTTCGGCCACTGCTGCGATCGTACGTTGGGTACCGCCCCTTCGAATGCTGGACCTTGGGTTCGGAGTGCGACGGGGCATTCGCGCAGTTCGTCAAGGCGCCTGCGCGTGAGAGCTACGCCGTGAACTGCGATTGGAGCGACGCTGAGTTGGCGAGCGTTCCCTGCGCCTTTTCGACTGCGGAAAACATGCTGCACCGAGCCTCCGTGGGGGCCGAGCGCGTGCTGGTGACAGGTGCATCGGGTGGGGTGGGCTCGGCGGCCGTTCAACTCGCCACGCGGCGCGGCGCGTTCGTCGTGGCGGTGGCCGGCCGTTCGAAGGCGGACGCGGTGCGGGCCCTCGGGGCCGACGAGGTCGTGCCCGCGGATGCCGACCTGGCCGACGCTGTGGGCGAGAAAACCCTCGACGTGGTGGTCGACGTTGTGGCGGGACCCTCCTGGCCGGCTCTGCTGGAAGGTCTAAAGGTCGGCGGGCGCTACGCGGCGGCCGGCGCGATCGGGGGACCCTTGGTACAACTGGATCTTCGCTCGCTCTACCTCAAGGACCTCACCTTCTTCGGCTGCACCTTCCAGGAGGACGCCGTGTTCGAGAACCTGATCTCCTATGTCGAGCGCGGCGAGATCCGGGCGGTCGCGGCCAGGACCTTCCCTTTGCGGGAGATCGCGCGAGCCCAGGCGGAGTTCCTCGCCAAGGACTTCGTCGGCAAGCTGGTGCTGGTCCCGCCGACTCGCTGATGCGCGGGATTCACAACGCCGGCCGCAAATCAACAATCCGATCTTCAACGACGCCCGAGCCCTTGAGCCGATAACGCTCGACGTCTGACTGCACTGGCGTGTCTCACACGGTGACGCCCTTGAAGGGAAGACCTTGCCACCCTGTTCGTGGGAGTACTGGTTTACGGTGCGCCGAACGGTGCGCTCAATCTTCCGTGGCATGTTCCCCGCGGTAACACCAGTGCCAAGGCTCGTAGTCAAAACCCCATTGATTGTCTCTGGGGAATGACAGCCTGAAACCGAACCTCGCGGCGTTCCTCGTGAGCCAATGGAAAGCAGCTGACTCGGCGAACTCTTCGCTCACGGGCTCGCAACCCAAGGTTCCTACGTCAAGTGCACGTCCAGTGTGGTGCTCGCTACAGCCGGGCGGCGCCATTACTGCGAAAACTTCGCGAATCGTTTCTCCCCGGTTCAGCTTGTCGCTCACAAGTTTGTATTGGCGGTCGAAGCTGCGAAACGCCGAGATGATGATGAGAGAAATCCCGTCAGCCTTCGCTGTTTCGCGCATCCTTTTCCACGATGCAGCAGCTTCGGGAACGAGCAAGTGCTCTCGACCGCTGGCGGAAACATCAGCGATCACGAGTTTCAAGGCATCGGGGTATACAGGCAAGCGCCGCTGTTCCAACAGGTCAGCTGAGGCGCCCAGCTTTCGAAGCGTGTCCCGCACGCGGCTCTGCAATTCTGCGTGGGTTGTTTGCTCTGTCATCACTGCAGTAGAGTAACGCTTGAGTCGCTGGAAGATTCCTGCCCTCTTTCCGAGGCCCGTACGTCAGTGCGGGCTTTCGTGTATTAGGAGCGCAAATAGACACAATTAGCCACCATTATTGGATTATTTCGGAATGGACTGATCGGATAGAATCAGGTGTCTCATCGCCTGCGGGCGGGCAAAAGACATGGCGACGTTAGCTACTCATTTCTCGAACCTGGAAGCTGCTGCGATCAAGTCCGATGAGCGCGCGGAGCGTATAGCCAGCAAACATTCTCTGCTCCACGAGGGCCAAATTGCTGGTTTTCAGGTTGTGCCCCTGTTCGTGATGATTCATGTCCTTGAACTGGCCGTTTACTTCGGTCTGAAGGACATAAATCGACAAATTGCATCGCTTGAAATCACTACGGAGGAACATCGCGCATGGTGTAGAAGCGCGGCTGGGAAATTGTCCGAGATTGCTCGGCGTGCAGCGACGATAGACGAGAAAACGCGCGGCACGCCTTCTCTGTTTTTCTTTCGGAAGTGGAACGAAGATGCGGCATGCTTGGCGGAAGATGCGGCGGAAACGCTTGCATTAGCTGGGAGTACAGAATTCACACGGCTGCTTGAGGACGACTTGGCAATATTGGCTTAAGTGCGCTTAGGCCGGCAAACGGAATGGCGGGGAGCTGCGGCTCCCCGCGCTTTTTTTGGGACCAGGATGCGGTGACAGAGCGCTCAGTCGCAACCCTTCAGTATCATTTGCCCTCGCTAGTAACGGGCTTGCTTCCTGCCCATTATGGGCAATAATATGCCCGCAATGGGCAGGATGGCTTCAACACTCCCGGCCAGAGGCAAGGCGGTCCGTCGCTCAGACGCGCCGACCAGTCTTGCCGACGCGCTCTTTACCACTACCCAGCAGCGTGTTCTGGCGCTGTTGTACGGCCAGCCGGCGCGCAGCTTCTTCGCCAGCGAACTGATCCGGCTTACCGGCTCCGGCTCGGGCGCTGTTCAGCGCGAACTCAAGCGGCTCGTCTCAAGCGGCCTGGTTAATGTGAAGCACATCGGCAGGCAGAAGCACTTCCAGGCGAACTCCGACTGCCCGGTATTTGATGAACTTTGCGCGATGGTGCGCAAAACCGTCGCCATGGCGGAGCCTATCCGGCAGGCTCTCGCACCGCTCGCCGAGAGAATTGCACGCGCCATGATCTACGGCTCCGTGGCGAAAGGAACGGACACCGCAAGTAGCGATATCGATCTTCTGGTTGTAGCTGATGAATTGACACTGGAGGCGCTTTTTGAGGCGCTTGCCCCTGTCGAAGCCGACCTGGCTCGAAAGATCAACCCAACTCTCTACACCCTTGCGGAATTCGAGGGCCGGCGAGCCGCTGGAAACCCGTTCCTGACCCGCGTATTCGAGGGCGAACACATTGTGCTCATCGGAGAGGAATGTGCCGCAAGATGAACTCAACAACTTGGTTCGCATCGGCAAACTCAAGCTGGAACCCCCTGGGCGTGCTGAGCTTGAAGGACTATTACGCTCGGGCAGCCTGCGGCTCGCCGATAGTCGGCGCACTGATATCAGCCTGGAAAGCCGATTCGACCTCGCTTACAACGCAACTCACGCATTGGCGCTCGCGGCTCTGCGGGCCGAAGGCTATCGTGCCGATTCCCGCTACCTGGTCTTTCAATGCCTTCAACACACTATCGGCCTGTCCAGTGCCCAGTGGCGCGTGCTGGATCAGGCTCACCGCAAGCGCAATCTAGCCGAATACGAGGGCGAATTGGATGTGGACGAGCAACTGCTCGTAGCTATGCTTAGAGTGGCGCGTGAGATTGAGAAGCGGGTATCCAGTCTGGTCGCGGAGTAGCAGCACACCGTCGACCATGAGAAAACACGATTTGCAATGAAAGACTCATACGACTTTTCAAAATCGGTTAAGAACCCGTACCTTCAGAAACCGAAGCAGGAAAAGAAGATGCCCAAGGCTAAAGCGGGCGACATTGCTAAGCCGCGTCCCCGAGCGCGGAGTCTGAGCCACGACCTGATCAAAAAATGTTGAGAATGCCGGGATCTAGGCTGAGACCTACGCTATGCGTTGCTGCGGCGATGGTCTTGCTTGTCTCGACTGCGGCGATGGCGCAGCAGCGCGTGTTGATCATCGGCGGGGCAGGGCATGCGGGGTCGGCGGTCGCCAGGATGCTGATCGAGCGTGGCGATCACGTCACGGCGTTTGTCCGCGCCACGACCGACCGATCCAAACTGGAAGGCGTGCCGGTCGATTACGTGGTCGGCGACGCGATGGAGGCGGATGAAGTGGCGGCCGCGCTCGAAGGCCAGCAATTCGATGTGATGTTCGAGACCGTGCAGGTCTGGCCCGGCACCGAGGCTAGCTATACGCAGATGTACGAAAACTTCGTCCCCTCGGCCAAGCGCATGGGCATAAAACAATTCATCAGCATCGGCGGCGGTTGCGGCGAAAACCCAAGGGAGGACTGCCCGCTCAGCCCACCGCTCTACGAGCTTTCCCAGGATATGAACCAGTCCGAGCACATTCTTCGGGATTCCGGCGTGCCCTACACGATCATCCGCGTCGGCGTACTGATTCCATCCAACCCATTTCATCCCGACGCCGACAAGCGAAGCGGCACGTCGTACATGACGACGGACCTGACCCGGTTCGGCGGGGTGCTGCGTGTCGATCTGAACGAGCAGATAGTGGCCTGCATCGGCGCCGAGCATTGCCTGAACAAGACCTTCATCATCGATGATCCCACGATAAAACCGCAGATCGACCACTGGATCTGCAAGCGGGCGAATGAAGGTCCCGTCGTCTCCGGAAACGTCCCGGCCTGCGGCCCGATGCCGCGCGTCACCGAAGCCCAACTAAGAGGCAAACCATGACCCTGCTGACCCGCCGAACCGCGCTCGCAACCGCCGGCGCCGCCGCAACTTCGTTCTTCGTTCCCGACCGCGCAGACGCTGCGTCACCGCCTCCGCGGCTGGAGTTTCCGACGACCGAGTCCCATGTCCGAGCGTTCATCAAGATCCTGGCCAGCCTCGAGGACGACACGATCTTCCATTTGTACAAAGGCACGCTGGAAGCGGTGGTTCCCGGCAGTGCTCCGGTTCGGCTTGTCGACAGCACCACCATCATTCGCCGTCAGGTCGAGGTTGTGCCGGAAGGCCGTCTCATCAGCATTTGGGAAGCCACCGTCTATCACGGGCAGGGCGAAACCGAACCGCTCGAGTCGTTCGTCAATCCGCTCAACGGGCGCACGGTGCGTCCCTTTCATCAGCGGGAAGGCCGCGGTCAGACGCTGTGGACGGACCAGGCACCGCATTTCCTGCTCGACGACGGGTCCCTGTTTTCCCGGTACGGCCCGGAGAACCCATTCGCGATGGAGTGGTCGCAGGCCGGCGAACGGGTCTGGACCTCGCGGTATTCCGCCGGCGTCTACCTCAAGCATCCGCTCGATCCGGAAGACTGGCCCCTGGAATACTCCGGCCCGGACCTCCTGTACTCGGAAAAAACCACCAGCAACGGGCTGGCGCGCGAACTCGCCGACCCGTCCATAGCCAACGCGTCGGCCACCTATTCGCTCAATATGTCCCTGATCTGGTGGCCCTGGCTGCTCATGGGGCAGCAACCCGGTTTTCTCATCTGGAACACCAACGGCATCAAGCTCCCGAACCGCGATGCGATTTCCATCTCGGACCGGAGACTGGTCGAGGCGGTTCATCCCACCATCTTCGGTTCCGGTACGCCGTGGGAAGGGCGGCTGAATCTGTGGACGGAATACCCGCAGAAGCGAACGCCCGAGAAAGTCTGAGCTCTCTGGCGACCTGAGCAAGGCATTCGGGCGTCAGTGTGTGCGGGCGATTCAACATCATCACCGATCCCAGGGCGTGGATGGACGCGCTCGATGTCCTTTACTCGATCATTGAGGACGGGTTCGAGCCGCGCTACAACATAAGCCCTTCCGAACCGCCGCTTCCCGCCGGGTCTAAGCGCGCCTCGCCCCGGCGCATCACCCGCGTGCCGATCGTCCTGCAGCGGGGCGACGAGTTCGTCGGCGAAGATGCCATCTGGCCGCTGATTCCGGTGTGGGCGCGAGGCGAAGTGCCCAAGTACAGCACCGCCAATGCGCGCTCGGAGGAGATGGCGGACAAGAACGCGTATCGCAACGCCTGGAAGCGCGAGCAGCGCTGCCTGATCTACGCCACCGGGTTCTACGAATGGCAGGCGCGTCCCGGCGTGCGGGCCAAGCAACCTTGGCATATCCGGCTCAAGGGGCAGGGCGGGTTTGCATTCGGCGGACTCTGGGAGAGCTCACGCGCGAGCGACGGCACGGAGGTCCTGTCCTGCACGATCGTGACGCTGCCCGCCAACGAACTGATGCGCGGGATTCACAACGCCGGCCGGAACCGGCACCGCATGCCGTTGATACTTCCGCCGGATGCCCAGAAGGCCTGGCTTGAGGCGCCCGCAAAGTCGGCCATGGACAGGGTCGCCGCCGTGCCGTCCGAGGCACTGGAGGCGTGGCCGGTGTCCACCGCCGTCAACAATCCGAATTTCGACGATGCACGCCTTCTGGAACCGATCCAGGCATGACGGTGCTGATAGTCGGTGGTGGTATCGGTGGTCTGGCGGCGGCCGTAGCGTTGCGCCGCGCAGGCATCAATGCCCGGGTTTTTGAACGGGCTCGTGAGATTCGCGAGGTGGGGGCCGGGGTGACTATATGGTCGAACGCCATCATGGCACTCCAGAGCCTGGGGCTGGGCAAGCAGGTTCGATCACTGGGCTCGGAAATGCTCCGGATCAACGTCCTGTCCGCGAAAGGGAAGCTGATCTCTTCAATCGACGTGGAGGCAATCGCGCGCGCATGCGGCGCGCCGTCACTCGCATTGCATCGGGCCGATTTGCAGCGAATTCTGCTTGACGCGCTGGATACGGACCAGGTGCATACCGCGAAGGAGTGTGTCGGCGTCACTCAGGACCGGAATGGCGTATCGCTTCGTTTTGCCGACGGCACGGAGGCGGCGGGAGAGATTGCGATCGGCGCGGATGGCGTCCGTTCGATAGTCCGATCTTCATTGTTCGGAAGTCAGAAACTTCGTTCTGCGCGGTACTACTGCTATCGGGGCATGGCCGAAACGCCTGGGGTCAATAAGCACGAGGTTCTCTCGCTGCTGCTTCCCGGACTTCAGCTCGGTGTGTTTCCTGAAGTCAGGCCAGCCGAGGCCTATTGGTTTTTGTGTCGGAATAAGCCGTTCGATATCGCCTGGGCGGATGCCGAGTACGATCACATGGCGTTTCTTCGATCAGTCTCCAGGGAATTGCCCGCGGAACTCGGTGCAATGATCGTCGGGACCCCCCCGGAGAGGATTCTTGTCGACGAAGTTCTTGATCGTCCCCCGGACAAGCACTGGGGGCACGGCCGGGTCAGCCTGATCGGCGACGCTGCCCATCCGATGGCTCCGACCTTCGGCCAGGGAGCCTGTATGGCCCTTGAGGACGCGGTTATCCTCGCGGACAGCCTTAGGCGCGCGATAGACCCGGGATCAGGATTGAGGGATTACGAGAACAGACGTCGCCGGCGAACGGCAACGATCACAAGGCTCTCGTGGTACTACGGAAACACTTTTCAATGGGAGCAACGTGCGCTGGTGATGTTCAGAACACTGTTTGCCGCGTCACCCTTCGGCCCCTGGAACCTGCGTAGAATTCTGCGCAAAGCCTGGCGATTCCATTTGCCCGAATTGGCCTGACAAGCAAACGAGTACGCAAATCGGCGTTGAGCGTGCCGATCTGCGCCGGAAGGAGAGAACAATGGAAATAACAGGTGATCGTGGTCAGCGGACCCGTTGGGAGGAGGAATACGACGTTGTCATTGTCGGATTTGGCATTGCTGGCTGCTCCGCCGCTATCGAGGCGTTGGACGCCCGGCCCGACGCCAGGGTTCTGATACTGGAGAAGGCGCCGGAGGAGCACGCCGGCGGGAATTCCCGTGCTTCGGGTCAGGGGCTGGTCATTCCGAAGGACAAGGAGGCCATGAAGCAGTATCAGCGCAATCTGAGTTATTCGAACCCGGTTCCGGAGGACTTGCTGGAGTTCTGGGCCAGCGAACTGATGGAGCTCCACCCCTGGATCGAGGAACGCGCCAGGGACGCCAAACAGAAATATCGGGTTTCCGAGCCCATCTACGAATTCGCCGATCTGGGCGCCAGGGAGGCGGTCAGGGAGCAGGCGACCATACTGCCCCGGCCGGGAGGGCTGTGGGAGGCATTCAGGAAGAATATCGACAGGCGCCCGGTCACGGTCTGGTACGAGAGCCCCGCGGTGGACCTGGTGCAGGATCGCGACAGCGGCGGGGTCTTTGGCGTTGTAGTCGAACGCGGCGGCCGGAAGGTCGCCGTCAAGGCCCGCGGTGGCGTCGTCATGGCCTGCGGCGGATATGAACACAACGAGGACATGAAGCGGAATTACGCGGGGTGGACGGACGTCCCGACCTTCGGCAGCCCGTACAACACCGGCGACGGCATCCATATCCTGCAGCGCGCGGGCGCAGATCTGTGGCATTTGCGCAATCGCATGAATTCCGGCGGTTTTCACCTTGCTTTCAAGGTGCCCGAATACGAGACCGCGTTCATGCGCGCGTTCGACTACGCCAGCTACAGCTGGATCGAGGTGGCTGCCGACGACCGGCGCTTCGGCGACGAAACCTACCCGTTCAACCGCACGCACTACAAGTGGAAGCAGCACGGCCACTACGTCGACACCCTGCATGCCTGGGTGATGCCCGTGCACATGATCTTCGACGAGAACGTTCGCAAGAACAATTGCCTGGGCATGAAATGGATGACCTGGAACATGGCGGTCGAGAAGTACGACTGGAGCGATGACAACAGCAGGGAAGTGGAGAAGGGCTGGATCACCCGGGCCGACTCGATTGCGGATCTTGCCGTCAAGCTGGGCCGGGACCAGGATCGGCTGGTGAAGACGGTTGCCGAATACAACGCCGCCTGCGCCGACAAGGCCGATACTCTCTTCAACAGGGACCCTTCAACGCTTGAGCCTCTCGAGACGCCTCCGTATTACGCGATCGAACTCAAGCCGGGTCTCGTATGCACGTCCGCCGGGGCGAAGCGCACGCCCAGGGGCGAAGTGCTGAACCGCGCCGGCGAGCCCATTCGGGGCTTTATGAGGCGGGGCAGCTGGGCTCCATGATTTCCGACCTTTATCAGAACGGCACGTATCTGACGGAAGCCATGATCTCCGGCCGGTCCGCGGGCCGTAATGCCGTGTCGAGATCCTGATCCGAGGCGTCCTGTTCCCAAGACGGAGGAAACCATGCAGATTGGAATCATCGGCACGGGAGCGATTGGCGGCTACGTTCGGGACGAGCTGAAACGCAGGGGGTTCGCAGTACGTGCGCTTCTCGTTCTTCCGGAAAATGTAGCGGAGACCGTCGGCGAGTTTCCCGACTGCGTGTGCGTCTCGTCCGCAGCGGAACTGCCCGACGACATCGACCACATGATCGACTGCGGGGGCCACGTTGCGCTGAAGATCCACGGACCCGAAATTCTGCGCCGCGGTGTCGATCTCACGACGGTATCGGTAGGTGCGCTGGCTGATGCAGAGCTCTACAGCGACCTGGACCGGGCCGCCGCGGAAGGTAACACGAAGCTATACCTCGTCAGCGGCGCGATCGCTGCGCTCGATTGCCTGCGGGCAGCGCGCGTCGGCAACCTGCAGTCCGTGACCTACACCGGCCGCAAGCCACCGAAGGCCTGGAAGGGCTCGCCCGCCGAAGAGAAACTCGATCTTGATAATCTCGTCGGCGAAGCGCAGGTCCATTTCGAAGGCACCGCGCGGGACGCGGCTACGCAATACCCCGAGAACGCCAACGTGGCTGCTGCCGTCGCGCTGGCCGGCGCCGGATTCGACGAGACGCAGGTAAAGCTGATCGCCGACCCGAATGTGGACCAGAACATCCACGAGATCGTGGCCACGGGCGATTTCGGCCGGTTCTCGTTCGAGATCAGGGGCAACGCACTGCCCGACAATCCGAAGAGTTCGGCAATTGCGGCAATGAGCGTCGTCAGCAGGCTGGAGCAGGAAACGCAACGCATCCGTTTCTAGGCGGAGCGTCGCCTTGACCGGGCAGGGGCCTCAAGCGGTAAGGAATGCGACGCCGGTCCAGCAGATCGCGGCGAGGCCGGCGGCGATGGATGCCTGCGGGATTTGCGTTTTCACGTGGTCCATCAGGTCGCATCCCGTACAGACGGAACTGAGCACCGTGGTGTCCGATATTGGCGAACACTGATCGCCGTATACGCTGCCGTCCATGACCGCGGCGAAACAGAGCGTCATGAACAGTTCCGGGTGGGCGAGTCCCTGGCCGGTCGCCACCGCCCAGGCCAGCGGCATGGCCAGCGGAAACGCCACGGCATAGGTTCCCCAGCTCGTGCCGGTGGAGAACGCGATCACGATGGTCAGCAACTGCAGCAGCACGGGCAGTATGAAATACGGAATGCTGGATCCGAGTTGCTCGACGAGAAAGTGCCCGCCGCCGGTTTCCCGGCTGATGCCGCCGATCGTGATCGCCAGCAGCAGGATCACCGACCCGATCAGCACGCCCTTGATGCCGTCCTGAAATCCGGTCATCAGGTCCTTGAGCGACATGCCCTTGGCCAGCGCCATCCCCGCGGCCAGCAGGAGCGCCGCGCCGAACGCCCAGTGCACGTTGGGCGATCCGAAAGCGATGAACGTTCCCACCGCAATCGCAATCAGCGTCCCCAGCGGCAGGAAGAACTCCAGGATGTGCGGCTTGTAGCCTTCCGGCACGTTGCTGCCCTGCAATTCCTTTGCGGCCAGCGGCGCCGCGTCCGGCGCATCGAGCGCGCCGGTCTCGCGCGCCCGCGTCATGGCTTCCTTGAGCTGCTTGCCCAGGAACAGAGGCTTCTCCACGCTGAGCAGGAAGGTGCCCAGGACCGCAAAAATCGCGTAGAAACAGAAAGGCACGCTCTGGAAGAAGAAGGCGATGCGGTCCGACTCGGTGGCCAGGAAGCTCACGCCGGAGACGAATATGAAGGCTTGCACGTAGCCCGGCCAGGCATTGAAAGCGAGTTGCGAGGCGATGGGCGACGCCGTGGAATCGACGATGTAGGCCAGTTCCTCGTGGCTGACGCGTTCCTGGTCCGCGATGGGCTTGACCGTCGTGCCCACCAGCACGGTGCTGACGGTGCCTCCCTGGAAGAAGACCACGCCCAGCAGCCAGGCCACCAGCTTGGCGGAGCGCGGTCCGCGCACGAACCGCGCCGTAACGAACTCGGCGAACGCCTGGGCCGCGCCGGTGCGCGACCACACGCCCATCAGTCCGCCGAGCAGCCACAGGTAGAGCACCAGAATACTGGCCGAATTGGTGGTTGCGAACGACGGGATCAGAACTTCGCCGGTCAGGTCGTAGCGGCCCAGGATCAGCGCGCCGGAGACCACGCCGCCCAGCAGCGCGGTGATGGGTTCCCGGGTCACCCAGCAGAGCAGGACCGCCACCAGCGCCGGCAGCAGCGACAGCCAGCCGAAGTGGAAGACGGCATTGAGCCGGTAATAGACGGTCCGGGCTTCGCCGTCGACCGATTCCACCTCGGACACGTATTCCTCGCGTATCGGCGGCTCCACCCTGGAGCCTGAGACCCGCTCGGGGTTGAGCTGCGCCTGCGCCATCGGAACGGGATCGAAGGGAACGGACTCGCCCTGCACCTGGTAGTAGAGCTGACCCGATTCGTCCGCCTGGGCGTCGAGAGCGACCCGCTCCACCATCCAGGTGGGCGGCACGGTCAGGCCCGCAATCCAGGACCCGATCAGGGCCAGTGCGAACAGCAGAAATTTTCGGTATCCGACAGGCATTTACTCCCCCTTGGCGCCGGCCGGCGCGCGGCAGATCGAATACTAGCCGGAATTACCCGTTAACGGGCGACACCATAGGCGCCGAACACCGTTTGTCCCCAATATTGGGGATATTCCTCATCGCGCAGCCGAATTACCATCCGATATCGGGGTTGATACGGATTGCTCGCACGGTGCACTTCAGGTTTGGGCGTCGGCGCGTGAAGGCGCGTCCATGAGCGAACGGGACGCGTTCGGGCGGATACTCACCGCGTTGCACGGGGCGGTCCGCTAGCCAGGGAATCTTGAAACGGGGATCATGAGAATGGGGAATTGCATAACTCATCGTGGCTGGGGCATCGCCCTGATCGGGGCTGTCCTGATGGCCTCCCAGGCGGCAGCTCAGGAGAACAGCAGCCGATGGTACGGTTCCGTAGTTGGAATTCGCGATATGCCCGACGCGTCTTCGGCTAGTACTCCGACCGGAAACTTCGGCACGCTCGCAGGCGATATTGTGCTGTCGGACGAGACGGGGTTCGGTATTGCCGTCGGGCGCACCGTGGCCTGGGACTTGCAGGTTGAGGTCGAGGCAACCTGGCGCGCTTTCGACATAACCGAGCTACGTGGAGTACGGGTCAACGGCCAGCCCGTGCCGCCGGGATTCAGCGGTACGGGCAATTGGGACACGGAGACGCTGATGCTGAATCTCCGCAAACACTTTTCCTCAGGCCCGGTGCGACCCTTTATCGGCGGCGGCATCGGTCTCGTAAGGCATGAGGGCACGCTGATTCATCGATTTGCTCCACTCGATATTGAAGGCGACGATACCGGCGACGACTCGGTACTGGCCTACCAGTTTCTGGTTGGCGCACAGATAAGGGCCGGCAGGAATGTTCAGGCCTTCGTCGGCTACCGCTACCTGCGGAGCGACGACATAGAGATCAAGAACCTGACCGGAGAATTTCAGACGCACGGCATTGAGGCCGGCGTCCGGTTTCTCTTCGACTAAGTGAGGGCGGGAGCAGGTCGAGGGACGCGGTAACCAAGATCTGCATGAGCGATTCCTTGGCCGGCCTGGTTGGTGGCCTTGGACTTTTCATCGCCGGGATGTGGCTCCTCACGGCGAACCTGAAGACCATGGCGGACTACCGCCTGCGCCAGGCGGTCAACCGATGGACGGGCAACCGGTATTCCGCGCTGCTGTTGGGGTGCGTCGGTGGAGGCGTCACCCAGAACATGACCGCGCTCACGTTCATCACGGTGGGGGTGCTTCGGGCCGGAATGATCTCGACGTCGGGTGCGCTCGCGGTGATCCTGGGCGGCTGCATCGGCTCCTCCCTGCTGGTGCTGATAGTGACGCTCGACGTGAAGGTGCTGGCGCTTTTTCTCATCGGCATCTTCGGCATAGCCGCGGCGAGCGAGACGTTGACCAGGCACCGGACGCTGGCAGCGGCGTTGTTCGGCGGCAGCCTGCTCCTCTTCGGGCTGATCCTGCTCCAGGAATACGCCGCCCCTTTCGCCGCGCAGCCCTGGTTCCAGGCGATGCTGGAGCAAACCGGACGCTCGATGGAGCTGGCGTTTGCCGTCGCCGCGGTACTGACGTTCGTGATCCAGTCGCCCAACGCAATCTGCATCCTCGGCATCGGCCTTATGGGCGCCGGGGCGCTGACGGTCGAGCAGACCCTCATGGTCTTCTACGGGGCGGGCATCGGCTCGGGTGGCCTGCTCTATCTGCTGTCCAGCGGCCTTGCTGGGCGTTCCCGGCGGATCGCAATGTACATGGTCCTCTATGACCTCCTGACCAGCGTCGTGCTCGTGCCTCTGCTCTACCTGGAAATCCACTTCGGTGTGCCCCTGGCGATGGCGTTGCTTGAGCGTCTGCCCTTTGCGGCGGAGATCAATCTGGCGATCTTCTACATCCTGACCAGCCTGGTCGCGCTACCGCTGCTGCTCGCTTCGGTCAATCTGTGTGCTGCGGCACTGAAGCGCCGGTGGCCCAGTTCCCTGTCCGACGCGCTTGCCCGGCCACGCTTTATCCGCGACACCGGTGCGGGTGAGGACCCGCTCGCGCGGGTGCGCCAGGAGCATGCGCGGGTCGTGCAGAACTTCGCGTTCTACTTCGACGCCGTGCGCCAAGGCCGTCGTGTGGCGCCCCTTCGTGAGGCGTCATGCAGCCTTCTGGACGACATCCGGGGATACCTTGACGCCATGCCCCTGCGGCGGCGCGCCCACGAGGTCGAGGCGCGCAACGCCCTGCGCAATCAGCACCGGCTGCTGATCGAACTCGAAGATGCGCTCGGGGAGCTTTGCACTCTGCTCGGCGCACGCGTTCCGGCTACGCCATTGCGCTGGCTGCATGCCGGCGCCCTGGAGGGCGTCGACGCGTTGCTGCACGTAGTGATCGACGCACTCGACAAGGGAAAGGGGGATGCCGCGGGCTGGCGGCTGGTGGCCCGCGCCGGCGAGGGCCACGCGCAAACGGTACGCAAGATCCGCGCCGGGTATCTCGCTGCCGATCCCCCGCTTCCGCAGAAAGCTTTGGGCGAAATGCTGCGCCTGAGCGAAGCGGCCGAGGAGGCGTTGCGCGTGCTGGCCGAACTCAAGCCGGCGTTCGCCATAAGGCCCAAGCCCGAATCGACGATCTAAGCGGGTTGGCGCTTAGCGTAGCTTCGCCTTCAGCGTCAATCCGAACGAACGGGGCAGGTTCACCCAGGTGTGCCAGCTTCCGGGCTGGAACACGGAGTCGAACACCAGCGAGTTCGTCCGCTTGTCGGCCAGGTTTCTGCCCCAGAGCACCAACTCGTAGCGGCCATCCGCTGTCCCGACTCCCACGTTGGCGTTGTACAGGTTGAATGCGCCGCGCACCTTCTCCGGGTCGAGATCGGAGCCGGTATTGACTTGGCCGACGTGCGACCAGTTCAGATTGGACCACCAGCGCCAGTTCGTCCCGGGTATCTCCCGGTCGACGAAGAGCGACGCGCTGCCCTGCCACAGCGGCGATTGCGTCAGACGCTTGCCTTCAAGGTGGCCATTGGCGGGAACCAGGTCGTCGCCGTAACGAGCGTCGGCGTACGTGGCGCCCGCTGTCAGCAAAAGCCCGCCGCCGAGCGCGAGCGAGGACTCGATTTCCAGTCCTTTGCTTATCACGTCCCGGACATTGCCCACGGTAAAGCCGAGTCCCGTATAGGTATTGAGCTGGAAGCCTTCGAAGGTGGTGTGGAACAGGGCGCCGTTGGCGGTCAACCTGCCGTCAAGCAACCGTGCTTTCAGGCCCAGTTCCCAGGAATCGGACGTTTCCGGTCCGAAACGGCTCTGGTCGACGAAGTTGCCGCCGGCATCGCGGAATCCCACGGCCTCCTGGTTAAGATTGAAGCCCCCGGCCTTGTAGCCCCGGCTGAAGCCGGCATAGCCGTTGATGTCGTCGCCGAATCGCCAGGACGCCTTCAGCGTGCCGGTGACCTTGCTCTCGTCCGCCTGGTTGTTGTAGCTCAGGTTGTCGCAGAGCGAAAAGAAGGTCGAAACACCGCCGAATTGCGCGCAGAATGGGTCGTTGACGAACTCCCCGAACGGGGCGCCGTTGACAATGGCGCCGGCGTCCTTTTCTTCGGTCGAGTAACGCAGGCCCAGGGTCAGGTCCAGCGCCGCGTTCGCGTGCCAGGTATTGTGCGTGAACAGCGACCACCCCTCCGCCTCGGAGAAGTACAGCGCGTCGAAGCCCTGCCCGGGAACGCCCCGGCCGGCCGGATCGCCCAGGAACAGCGGCGCGATGGCCGGGTTGCCGAATAGCGCACCCACGTAGGCGCCGCCGTGATGGGACAGGACGATCTGCTCGGTGGACTCCATGTCCTCCGTGTAGATATAGGCGCCGGCCAGCCAGGAAAATGCGTCCGTTTCTCCGAACAGCTGAAACTCCTGGGACCAGTTCTCGAACTCCTCCTCGGTGTCCTGCGGATGCAGGATGTCGGCATTGGTGAAGTCGATGTCCTGGCCGCGCGAGATCTCAAAATCCAGGTAAGCCGTAATCGACCGGAAGGTCATGCCGGCCGTGGGCTCCCATGTCACGTCCAGCGACAGCCCCTTGTTCCTTACGTTCTCGAAGGGCGGGTAGTTCACGCCCACGCGGGCGTCCCCATCAGGTGCGAACGGAGTGATGTCGCCTCCGAGCGCGGCAATGATCGCGCTGGTGGGGCCCGTTATCCAGAACGACGCTGGACAGCAGGACTCGTCCTTGCGGGTGTAGTCGCCGATGACGCGTATTTCCAGCGCGTCGGTCGGGGTCCACAGGAGCTGGCCCCTTACGTAGCGGCGGTTGCGGTGGTCGTAGGTAGCGTCGGAATCGATGTCCCGATAGCCGCCGTCGCGTTTGCGGTAGGCCAGGCTCAGGCGTCCGGCCAGGACCTCGTCCGCCAGCACGGCGTTGCCGACGAAGGCCGCCTCCCGGGAACTCAGGTTGCCGAGTCCGAGCGTGAGGTCGGCGCTGTCCTCGAACGCCGGCTTGCGCGTGATGATGTTGACCGCGCCGGCGATCGTGTTCTTCCCGAACAGCGTGCCCTGCGGCCCGCGCAGGACCTCCACGCGGTCGATGTCCACGAGGTCGTCGAAGGCGAGCCCCGCGCGCGAGCGATAGATGCCGTCGATGAACGTGCCGACCGCGGCTTCCAGGCCCGGGTTGTTCCCCGTCGTGCCCACGCCGCGTATGCGCAGCGTGCCCCCATTGGACGTGCTGTTCGAGTTGTAGACCGCGACGGAGGGCGACACCTCCTGCAGCCCGTACAGATCGGTCACGCCCCGGCCGGCGAGTTCTTCTCCGGTATATGCCGATACGGCAATGGGAACGTCCTGAATCGACGCCTCGCGCTTGGTCGCCGTAACGAGAATCTCTTCGATGACGGGTTGATCCGCTCCCTGTCCCATCACAAGCCGCGGCAACGCCAGCGCAAGCAGGCCGGCTGCGACGAAGAACCGGTTTGTCGTCAACTTACCCCCCACAGACTGGCGTCGGGAGGCCCTCCCGGCACCGTTCAAGCACGATGCCGAGTATACGACGACCGCTAGAAGAGCATGCGCAGTCCCGCTTCGACCGTGCGTCCCGGCTGCGGCGCCACCAACGCCGGTAGCAGGGATAACCAACCGGAGTGTTCGACTGACCTCACCAACCGACCCCAAACTCCACGCCGACGATACGGGGCGCATCCAGCGGCACATAGTAGGTGCCGTCAGCGCCAAACAGGAAATGCTCGAACCCAAGCCCGGACGGGTAGCGCTCGTCGGTCAGGTTTTCCACGAACAACTGCAGCCGATATTTATCCCCCTCATATCCTGCCTGCAGGTTAACGACGTTCACTCTGTCCCGCAGCACACGGCTGCGCTCTTCGAGCGGTGTTTCGCCTGTGACGCTGAGTTCCCCCCGCAGAAAATACCCACCGCCGAATTCGTACAGGGCGGAAAAATTCGCGTCGAATGACGGCACCAGCTTGACGGGCTCACCGTCAAGGTCGAATTCCTGTACCGCCTCCCCCTGGGCGCCGGCCCGGAACAGAAAATCCTTGTACGTGGCGTTGGTGTAGCCGTAGCTCGCCACCAGTTTCAGATTGTCATTGGCCTGGTAAACCGTCTCGATCTCGAATCCGTAGCTCTCGATGTCGGCATTGGCGCCGATAAAGGCCGACGAAGTGACTCGACCCATGTCGTCGGTCAGGACGCGGACTTCCTGCCAGTTGTCGGATTGAATGTAGAAAGCCGCCAGGTTCAGGTATCCCCTGCCGTCGGGAAGGCGTGTCTTCAGCCCGACTTCGTAACTCCAGACAGACTCCTTGTCGTAGATGGTCAGGTCTTCGCTGATGCTGGCGTCCTCCGCCAGGGTCAGATTGAAGCCGCCGGGGATGTAGCCTTTGGAAGCGCTGGCGTACGCGTTCACGCTTTCCGAGGCGTCATAGCTCAATACGAGACGGGGCAAGATCTCGGTGTAACTGTCGTCCAACTGAATGTTGTAGAAGTTCAGTTGCACAAGGCCGATATTCAGCGGGGGGCCTTCCTGCTGAATGGTCTCCCGATCGGCCCAATCATGACGCAAGCCAACGGTTGCGCTCAGTCCATCAATGCCAAGCGAGAACGTCGCCGAGCCGAACAGGGCGAAATCCTCGCCCCGTGCGAATTGCGGCGGGGTGAGTACGTAGGGGTTGTAGTCGTTCAGCAACGGGTTGAATGCGCTGGTCGTCAACACGGTTCGCTTGTCTTCCTTGTACCAGGACATGCCGACGATGTAGTCGAATTGATCGCTGTCCGGCGAAGTGAATCGCAACTCGCCGCTCCAGAACTTCTCGTTTTCAATCTCGCGTCCCGCAAGGCCGGGTATTTCAAAAAACGGCGGCCCGAACAGCGGGTTGCCTGGCATGTAAAACGGATTGGGAAACTGAAACCAATTCCCCGCGGTCAGATCCAGGTCGAGTCCGGACGAATCCTTGTCCAGTTTGGTGAAGGAATACGCCATATCCAGCGAGCCGTATTCCAGATCCCAGGTTGCGGAGAGGCCGGCAACCAGGTCTTTCTCCATGGTGTGTTTGGGTGCGTCGTTCAGGAACTCGAACTTCCCCACTTCGCGTCCGCCGTTGAAGTAATCGCGGTAGATGCCGTCATAATGCCGGCGGTCAACCGGCGCATACTCCTGGTCGAAAAGACCGGGCGCGTCCGTGTCGAGAATGTAGGCGGTTCCCTTGATCGTCAGGCTGTCCGCCGGTTGCCAGGCCACGCGGGCCTGCAGGAACAGATCGCGGATTTCTCCGGGCTCGCCCGTCAGCGTGGCCGGATTCGTAATGTACGAGTCTTCCTTCAGCGCCCGTAACGCGAGCGACGCGGACAGTGTGTCGTCGGCCAGGGGACCACCCAGAAACGCGTCCAGGATGTAGCCGTGGTTGCCGTTGTACGTGCTTCCGGTCAGGCGGATATCGGATTCCCGTTCCCGACCCGGCTGTCGGCTGTTGATAATCAGCAACCCCGCCTCGCTGTTGGCGCCGTAAAGGGTCGATTGCGGGCCGCGCAGCACCTCGATCGACTCGATCTGGCTCAGCACGGCGTTGCTGAGCTCGCGGAAAGGAATGCCGTCAATGTAGAGCGCCGCCCTATTGACGATATACGGGTTGGACTCGATCCCCCGAATCGTGACAAACACCGAACTGAGCTGGGCGGTCTCGTTGAACTGCACATTGGGCACGAGGTCGTCGATGCGTCGGAGGTCGCGAATCCTGGCCTCGTCAATGAACTCCTCCGTCATCACCGTTACCGCCACGTCGCTTTCCAGCAGCGTCTCGGTGCGCTTCTGGCCGGTGACCAGAATTTCCTCGATATCGAATGCCCCGTCTCCCGCGTCTGCCTCCCAACTTTCATCAAGTTCGGCATCCTGAGCGCTGCCAACAACCGTAAGCAGCGTATGGAAGATCAATATCGCATTGACCGCCCACTTGTCCGCTCCGGTCTTGAATCTGCGCAAGTGCATGTGGGCACCTCCAGTCACGAAATGTAAAGAAACACCACCAAGCGCCTCGTCAACTGGATCGTGGGCATGATCCAAGAGAGAACACCGCTTGGGAAGAAATAAATACCAAGGGCTGCTAGAGCCGCTAGAAGAGCATGCGCAGTCCCGCTTCGACCGTGCGTCCCGGCTGGGGCGCCAGGTCCTTGACGACGGACGTGTGCAGGCGCTGCTCGTCGTCGGTGAGGTTGCGCCCGGCCAGGTACAGGTCGACCGTCGTGTCGGCCGGGCGGAAACGCCAGGAGACGCGCGCGCGCAGGTCGTTGTAGCCGTCCGTCGGCAACTCGAACTCGGCGACATCGTCCTGATCGGACGCCCGCACGTAATCCACGTTGGCCCGCAGGCGGTCGCTCGTGAACTCGAGCGACACGCCGACCCGGTCGGGCGGTATGAGCGGCAGGTTGTCGTTGCCGGAGATGTCGAGTTCCGGCGTGACCCTATCGTAGAAGACACCCAGGTTGAGACGGCCGGCGCTCCACTCGGCCACGGTCAGACGGCCTTCCACCTCGAAGCCGGCGAAGGTCGCGTCGGCCTGGGCGTAGCGGCGCACGGCGAACCCGTCCATCTCCTCATCCGTAGCGGCCTGGTAGATGAAGTCCGCGAAGTCCGTGTAGTAGAAGGTCCCGCTCACGGACCAGCGGTCGCGGCCTCCGCTGATCGTGGCCGCCAGGTTGCGGGCCTTCTCGTGGCCGAGCCCGGGATCCCCGATCTCGAAAACGCCCGTGCCGGGGTGCGGGCTGTCGGAAAAGAGTTCCTCGCCCACCGGAGCGCGGGACGAGTAGTCGGCCAGCAACGTGCCCTCCCAGCCGTCGCCGAGCGGCACGATGAGGCCCAGCGAAGCGCTGCCGCCGCTGAAGTCGCGGCTGCCGCCGTTCGCGGGATCGTGCTCGACCCGGTCGTAGCGCAGGCCGGCCTCGAGCCCGAGTCTGCCGAGCGAGCGCTCGCCGACCCAGAACAGGCCTAAGGACGACGTGTCCACGGGGGGCGTGAAGGCTTCTTCGCCGACCACGGAGAACTCACGGTTGCCGAGCTGGACGCCGAGGGCGCCGCGCCAGCCGCCGGTCGGACCGTGCGTCAGTTCCGCGCGCGCTTCCCAGGCCTGGTTCGAGAAGATCGTGCCCACCTCGCCGGCCTCGTTCTCCGCGTGCTCGTAGTCGTTCATGCCGAGCCGGAAGTTGAGGCTCTCGAAGCCGCCGAACGGGTCGGCCAGGCCAGCCTTGAGGTCAATGCGCGTCTGCTTGAGGTCGACGATGGGAGTGGCCTCGCCTTCATGGTGTTCCTCGTCTTCGTGATGTTCCTCGTCCTCGTGGTGGTCCTCGTCCTCGTGGTGACCCATCTCTTCGTGGTCGTGTTCGTCGTGCCCGTGGTCGTGGGCATGGCTGTGGCCGGGGATGCCGTACTCGGAATCGAGATTGCTTACGGCAAGGCCGACGAAGCCGCGGTCGCCGACGAAGGACAAGCCGACGGAACCGCCCTGGACCTCAAGACCGCTGCCCGGCAGAAGCCCGTAGGCTTCTTCCTCTTCATGGTGCTCGTCTTCGTCATGGTGTTCGTCCTCGTCCTCGTGTTCGTGTTCATGTTCCTCTTCGTGGTGCCCTTCCTCTTCGTGGTGGTGCTCCTCTTCCTCCAGTGCGCGCAGGACCGCGGACTCGGCGAACCCGGGGATGTCGTAGTCGTCCGACTCGCGGGCAAAGGCGTCGAGGTGCCACGCGATGTTGCCGGCGCCACCGTCGAGGCGGAAAGAACCGTTTCTGCCGCTGCCGTTGTCGGAACCGCGCAGGTCGAGAGCACCGCGTATGCGCTCCGGCACTTCCTGCGGTATGCGCCCCGTCTGGACATCGACCACGCCACCGATTGCGCCGGAGCCGTAGAGCAGGGTGGACGAGCCCTTCAGGACTTCGACGCGCTCGGCGACGAAGGGATCGACCGTGACGGCATGGTCGCCGCTGCTGACGGAAACATCGAGTGTGTCAATGCGATCCTCCATCACGCGCACGCGCGCACCGCCCATGCCGTGGATCACGGGTCGCCCGGCGCCCACGCCGTAGGAACTGTTGTGGATGCCCGGCTCGTTGCCCACGGTCGCGCCGATGTTGTCCACCGCCTTGCGCTCGAGCTCGTCGGCATCCAGCACGTCGGCGGCCTGCGCGAGTCCTTCGCGCGAGAGCGGGTGGGCCAGGACGATGATCTCCTCGATGGCCCCCGATTCATCCGCTGCCGGCGCTTCTTGGGCGAGTGCGGCTGTCGTCAGCAACGGTGCTGCCGCCAGCAAAGAAAGTAGTTTGCGGTTCATTGCCCTTCTCCCAGTGAATGAGCAGGTGAGTGACATGGGACGCGCGGCGCCAAGGTCCGTCGCAATCTAGAATTGATACAATATAACATATCGGATGTGGCAGAATACGCGCCATGATTTCGTTTGACATCAAAAGCGTCCAATGGGGTCCGTCGGCGCGCATGGATCTATGCGCGGTCGGGCTCTCGACGCTGTGCGTGCTTCACTGTGTGGCCCTGCCTGTACTCGCAGCTCTGATGCCTCTTGCTGCGCAGGCTGCGGAGAGCGAGCTTGTACATCGGATACTGGTAATCGCCGCCGTTCCCGTGAGCCTCCGGGTGATCTGGAAGACACTGCCGGCGGCCGGCAACAGGCTGTTCGTGGGTGCGGCAGTGGTTGGCCTCGGGTTGCTGCTGCTGGCCGCGTTCGTGGAGGCGGTGTCGTCGTACGAGGAACCGATTACCATCGCCGGCGGTTCGCTCCTGGGTTTGGCGCATCTTTGGAACTGTGTGCGACAATGCGGAAATGGCTAGACAGCCGGCGACAGCGGCGCCGCTCGCGGCGAAATGGCGAAAGCTCGCCGAAGAGCGCTGCGCGGAGAAGGGCGAGCGGCTGACCCCGGCGCGACTGGCCGTCTATGCGGAAATGCTGGCCCGGCGCCGGGCGGTTTCAGCCTATGAACTCATCGGGCTGCTGGAGAAACGGCAGGAACGCAAGATCGCGCCTTTGACCGTCTACCGGCACCTGGACTTCCTGATGCGGACCGGCCTCGTCCACCGGCTGCAATCCGCCCAAGCCTACCTGCCGTGTGACCATCCCGACCATGCCCACGAGAGCCAGTTTCTGCTTTGTTCCTCGTGCGGCCACGTGGACGAGGTGGAGTCGAGCGGACTTGAGGCGTTGCTGTCCCGGATCGCGGACGAGCACGGATTCCGGCCGGACAACGCGGTCGTGGAGGTCAAGGGGTTGTGCGGCACCTGCGCCGACGGCCAGCCGGACTGAGCGGGCTTCGCCTCGTTACGCGGTTTGCTTTAGCCAGCGATACATAAGCCAGGTAACGACTGCCACAAAAGCGTTCATGGCGCCCACCAGGATAAAGGGGCTGCTGGCCCCATAGGCATCGAACAACAGGCCGCCGAAAAAGGTGAGGGTCACGATGCCGGCCGAACCGGCGAGATTGGAGGCGCCGAAAACCGTGCCCTTGTAGCCCTCGGGCGCCACCTGGCCGATCAGAACGCCGGCGCTGATGATGGCGCTGGCCTGGCCGATGCCCAGCAGGAAAGCCGCGACCCACATCATCGGTCCGAGCGGATCGTCGATCAGCGCCACGCTGCCGTAACCGATGCTTGCGATCACGAACGAGATTCCGATCCCGACCAGGCGCGGGACCCGGTCCAATATCGCGCCTATGACGAACGGCCAAACCAGACCGCAAACTGCGACGAAACCGAAAATCATGCCGGCCCGCGCGACGGCCTCGGCCGGCGACATGCCGGCGGCGATGCCTGCCTGCGTGACCCAGAGCGACAGGAAGGTCGTGACAATCACCAGGTCGCCTTTCGAAGCATAGGACGTCAGATAAGCCAGGCCCAGCAACGGGTATTTCTTTACCAGGGTCATGCCCTTCGCCGCCTGACGAAATACGTTGTGCGTTGAACTCTTCACTCCCCGATTGGGGGCTTGCAGCCCGAAACGAAGAAGGATCGCCAGCAACAGGGCCGCTGTCGAGCAGACCCAGAAACTGGCGCGCAGCGCGTTGGCGTCGCTCAGCCCCAGCTCCCCGAAGTAACTCGGCAGCTTCGAGAAGAACGCGACCATTACAACCACGCCCAGCGCGTTGACGAACCCCACGATCCCTATCCAGCGGCCGCGATATTTGTCGTTGATGTATTCGCCCTGGCAAGTCGTCAGCATCACGGTGCAGGCCGTGGCCCCGATCGAATAAGCGATGCGGAGTCCGATCAGCTGCGCTTCGCTTGAAGCCATCGGATACACGGCAAACCCCACGGCAAGCAAAACCATTGCGCCGACATAGATCGGCCGGCGGCCGACGCGGTCGGACCAGGCGCCTATGAAACCGCAGATCGCGATCTGCGTGATTTCCTGCAGCGACACGAGAAGGCCGGCCAGCGAGCCTTGCTCTTCTTCGGGAATTCCCAGCAGCGCAAACAGGAACGGATTCATGAAGTTCAGAAACGTCACGAAGCCGATCGTCCAGAAGCTCGCGAACAGGATTGTCAGCGCATTCCGCCTGGTGACATCCTGCTCCAGGACCAGGGGCCCAAGGCGCGCGTAACCTGCCTCGCCGGTCGTCACGGAAGATGCTCCTTGTCAGATGTCATCATGCACGCGCTTCTTCTCCCCAAGTTTGGGGATACTCCTGATTGCGCAGCCGCACTACTATCGCATATCGGGGTTGATACGGATTGCTCGCGCGGTGCATTTCAGGTTCGGGCGTCGGCATATGAAGGCGCGCCCATGAGCGAACGGGACGCGTTCGGGCGGATACTCGCCGCGTTGCAGGAGGCGGCGCTCGAGCCGGCCCAGTGGTACCGTGCCGCCGCGCTGATCGAAGAGTCCGTCGGTGTGCACGGCAGCTCCCTTGCGTGTGGCGAGGGGGACTCGGACCAGGACTATCAGTTCTACTTCCTTCGGACCAGCCTTCACGGGGAACGGCGCACGGATCTGGAACGCCTTTGGCTGGAGACCGGTTTTTCCGCCGACCAATCGATATCCCGCTATCGGCGTTTCCCCTTTGACCGGACGATTCATATAACGGAGGTTTATACGGAGGAGGAGTTGAAAACCTCCCTGGGGTATCACATTCTGAGGACCCGCGCCCAGGCCGGGAACGCGATCAACGTTCGCCTGAAGGGGCCGGGCGCTTCGCGCGTCCTTTGGCAAATCAACGACCCGGTGGACCGGGACGGTTGGTCGTCCGAGCGGCTCCACCGGATCGGGCGGCTCCATCCGCATGTCCGCCAGACCGTGCAAGTTGGGCAAACGCTGGCCGGCGCCGGCGCCCTGGGCGCCACGTTGATGCAGTTGCTGGACGTTACCGGCCTGGGCGTCATCCAGCTCGACGTGCGAGGGCGGATCGTGGCGGCCAACGACCGGGCCCGGTCCCTGCTGAACGCCGGCGACCGCTTGTACGACGAAAACCGTTTTATTGTCGCGCGCGCACAGGCCGACGATGACGCGCTCCAGGCTTTGCTGGCCCGCGCTCTTCCTCCGTTCGGCGATCCGGGAGAGGGTGGTTCGCTGACGATCAGGCGATCGATGCTGCGGCCTCCGCTGGTGCTGCATGTGAACCCGTTGCCCGAGAGAGAAACGTGGTTTCGGGGATGGCCGGTGGCGGCGCTCGTACTGCTCGCCGAACCGGCACGGGGAGTCGGGATCGACCCGGACCTGGCTGCGGCCGTCCTGGGGCTGACACCGACGGAGAGCCGCGTGGCGGTGATGCTGGCCGATGGATTCAGCGTGCGCGAGATCGCCGCCGCGACGGAACGCAAGGAAAGCACGATCCGCTATCACATCAAGCAAATCTACGCCAAGCACGGACTCCGGCGACAGTCGGAGCTCGTGCGGCTGGTTCTCTCACTGGCCGGGGCCGAGCGCTAGGCGCAACGTCAAATGGCCACGGTCATGGCGTTGTAGTCGAATTCGGCTTCCATGCCGGTGGTGGGCGGCTTGGCGCGGTCGGCCGGGTCGGCGCTCATGTAGATCCCGCCGCGCTTGAGCGATTGCACGTGGAACCGGGTGGTCCGGGCTAGGCGGGCCCGCTCGTAGCGCGCGAAGGCCGCACGCCAGTCGCCTTGCTCCGCTTCGAAGCAGCGGGCGAGGATTGCGGCGTCCTCGAAGGCCATGCCAGCGCCCATCCCGTAGAAGGGCGTCATGGGATGTGCGGCATCGCCCAGTAGCGTCACCCGCCCCGCGATCCAGCCGTCGAGCGGCTGGCGGCTTGAGAGCGCCCAGCGCAGGCACTTCCCGCCGGGCGACGCCCTGATGATGCGCACGACGTCTTCATGCCAGTCCTCGAACTCTTCGAGGACCTCGGCGATGCCGGTCTGCGCGTACCAGTTTTCCTCGCCGATGTCGTCGGGCCGGTAGGCGTTGGCCACCCAGTTGATCTGGCTGCCCCGGCGCAACGGATAACGGGAAAACATGCTCCCTTCGGCCGGATAGGAGGCAAAGTGGGGTACATGACTGACCCCCGGCACGTCGGCGGCATCGACCACGCCGCGCCAGGCCATGTAGCCGGTGTATTTGGGGGGTTCCGTGGGAAACAGCTTGTCGCGCACGACGGACTTGAGACCGTCGCAGGCGATGACGATGTCGCGCCGGTCCGTAGCGCCGTCGGCGAAGCGCAGGGTCACGCCGCCGTCGTCCTGCCCGATGTCGGTGAGCGCGTGTCCGAGGCGAAGGGCGTCGCGCTCCTTGTTGAATGCGTCTTCCAGGACCTTGTGCAGGTCCGCCCGGTGCATGTGCCGCGTCAGTGCGCCCCGGGTCTTGATTGCCTCCTCGATACTCCGCTCCGAAAACCAAATGGGCTCGCCGGTCTTGTAGTGAAGCGCGCCGAAGGTCGTGGAGCCGTCGGCGAAGGATGCCGCCGCGTCTTCCAGGCCCAGGCCGTCGAGGACCACGCTGATGTTGGGGCCCACGGTGATCCCGGCGCCGATTTCCCCCAGCTCCGGCGCCTGTTCATAGACGGTGACGTTGAAACCGCGCTGCTGAAGCGCAACGGCGGCGGTCATGCCGCCCAGTCCGGCGCCCACGATTCCGATGTCCGGACTCAAGGCCATGCCTGAATTTCCAGCCGTGCCCGCACTCTATATGTTTGCCATCATGCGCTCAAAAAATGAGGGACCGTCGTCCAGTTCCGGCGATTGGTCGAACAGAGGCGTATAGGCACGGGCCCGTTCCAAATAGTCGGCATCGCACTCGTCCACGCTGTTCAGTTTGACCGCATCGTAATGCCAGATGGCATGACCCGGCAGGAAGCCGAGCTCGCTGTAGGGCGGTCGCGTGCCGGAGACAAAGTTCCAGCCTGCCGAACGATAATGGGCATCAGTGATATCGGGGTCGAACACTTCGCGGGCACTGGCAAAAAACGACACGGATTCCAGCGACGGCTGGGTAATCACCGGCGGGAAGTAGGAGGATCTCTGCAGACGGATGTCGTCGCCGTCTCGCGTCCAGTTCAACTGCAACGGTTTGTCTGGGTAGTGTTCAGGAAAGATCTTCTTCATGCTGCCGTAATAGTGGCCGGAAGGCGTGAACACCTCTCCCTCCTTGTGGCGTATGAAACTGGGTGTCAGTGCGACCGTGTTGCCGTTGAACGGGCTTGTGAAGGAGTCGATAAAGGTGTCCGTCTCCAGATCGGTGAAGAACGACAATACGGACGGAAAGCGCACCCAACTGGCCTCGCCGATCTGCCGCCACCAGGCGGACTCGCTGTTGCGGAACCCGTAGAGCGGCACAAATCCGTCGTTTCGCACCGCCATGATGATGCCGCGGGTCTTCTTCACCACCCGGCCGCCGTCGGTGCGACCCAGGATTTTTACGTAGGCTTCGTTCTGCGCAGCAGGATCGGCAGGCAGGTCATCCGCAGCGTAGGACAAGGCAGGTGGAACGGCGGCAGCGCAAGCGCCTGCCACTATGAATTCACGCCGGTTCAATGCTTTCATGAAAGGTCCTTTCCGTAGCCGAGATCACGGAGGATGATATTGGGGATCACGCCGTCGTCCCAGTCCATCGAGGGCATGCCGGTTCGCACGATCACGAGATCGGCGGACGGAATGACGTAAACGCGTTGCCCGCCGCCGCCGTCGAAGAACACCACGTCATCCGCCAGAAACGGCTCTGCCTGCTTTACGCCGAACGGCGTGTTCCGGTTGTAGAAACGTTCGGTCACGTGCGGCGAGCCGATCCATGCCTGCAGGCCGTACTTGGGATTGTTGGGCGACGGCGAGAACATGGCGGCCAGCCACTCGGCGGGAATGACCTGCCGCCCGTCGACGACCCCGTCATTCCTGATCGCCAGGCCGATGCGCAGCCAGTCCCGCGGGCGCGCCTGGAAGAAAGCGTAGGCCTTGGGCATGCCTCCGTCGCGGTCCATCCACAGCGTGGCCGGTTTGGCTCCCAAAGGCCGCCAGAGTTTTTCCGACACGTAGTCGGCGTAGGCGCGGCCCGTCGCGCGCTCGAGAATCAGCAGGAGCAACTGGGAATTGGCGCTGTTGTAGTTGAATTCCGTTCCCGGGTCCGCCGTGAGGTCGAAACGGAGAATAGCATTCTCCATGTGGGGGCCGATAAACAGCCGAAGTGCTTTGTTAAATGGATTTTGTAAAAGACTGTAATCAAAGGAGAAATGTTCGAGGCTGCTCGCCATCTGCAGCACTTGGCGAATGGTCAGGCCTTCCCTTTCCGTGCCTCTCCATTCGGAAATATATTCAGTCACCGGATCGTCGATGGACGCGATCGATCCGTCTTCCACCGCGAAGCCGAACGTCAGGCCCAGAACCGACTTCGCCATGGACAGGGTTTCGGTCACGTCGTCGGGGCCGAACTCCCGCCAATAGGTCTCGAACTGAATCCCCTCGCCGTGATGGACGATCAGCGAAAACGAGTCCACCCGCTCCGCATAGTCCACCAGTTCGGCAATCGCGCTTGCGGACAGGATCCGATCGGCCGGGTCGACGCTGACCAGTGCTTCGCGGAAGTCGCCCTCGACCGTGGCTGTCGGACTGATCCAGCCGGGAATGCTGATGGATGTTTGATCGCGGATGGTCGCGAAGCGGTACCAGAAGGTCCAGTCGACAGCGACGGCGGCCGCGATCAGCACGGCAACGGCGGCGATGATCCGCCGGGTCATGGGGCTATCCCGCCCGCGGTGCGCCTGATTCCGCGGATGATCGTGTTGGGCAGAAAAGCGTTGTCCCATTCCGGCTGGTCGGGGAGGGGCCGGAAGCCGGTGCGGACGATGACCAGCTGTTCGGACGGCACGATCACGACCGACCGGCCTTCGGAACCGTCGAACAGAAACAGGTCCTCGGCGAGGAACGGCTCCGAGTGGTAGACGCCCGGCTTGGGCACGTCGTTGAGCCACGAGTTCGGACGGTGAAAGAGCCGGCGTTCCGCATGGGGCTTGCCAAGCCAGACCATCAGGCCGAAGTGCTCGTTATTGGTCGAAGGAGTGAGCATTTCCGTCATCCAGTAGTCGGGGAGCAACTGCCTGCCGTTCCAGGAGCCGCCATTCATGACGAGCAGTCCGAAGCGCAGCCAGGTTTCCGGAGGCAGCATCAGGCAGCAGCCGCCATGGGGCATGCCCCCTTCGCGGTTGACCCAGATGAATCCGCCGAGCGCGCCCAGGGGTTTGAGCAAGGATTCGGAGAAATACTCCGCATAACGCTTGCCGGTGGCCCCCTGGATGATGTGGGGCATGATGTCGGCGGTCATGTCGCTGTAGTCATATTCCGATCCCGGCGTGAAAGACATCGGAACCTCGTCGAGCAGGACCTCGTCCCAGTACGGGCTGAGATAGCGCCGGGAGCTGAGTCCGGTGATGGGCTCGTCGCGGATGCCGAACCAGCGCAGACCGCTCGACATCTGCAACACGTTACGGATGGTCATGGGCTCCTTGTCCGTGCCCCGCCAGCGCGGAATGTACCGGGCGACGGAATCGTCCAGCGAATCGATGTGCCCGTCGGCAATGGCGCGGGCGATGAGCAGGCCGCCGGCCATCTTGTGCATGCTGCGGGAATTGACCACGTCGGACGGCTTAAGGCCCATCCAGTAATCGGCCGATTGCAGCGCGCCGCGATGCCAGACCAGCAGGCTCTCGGACCGGTTGCGCCGGGCGTAGGCGCGGGCCTCGCCCAGCGCATCTTCCGCGATCGTGCGGCTCTCCGGCGGAACCACCTCGAAGAATCCGTCGTGCGCGCCGGCAATCGCCTCCGTGGGCTCATACCACCTGTAGCCGCCGGGACCGCTGGTTTCCCCTTGCGTATTGAACCGCCGAACAAGAACCTCTTCCGTGGTTTCAGCGCCCGTTACGGCTGATTGAGCGCCCACCAGGCCGGATTGAGCGCCCATCAATACGACGCAGGCCGCAACGGCGGCGGCTTTTCCGATTGTCATGAACACGGATGTTCGCATGTGGCGAATTTATATCAGCGATTGTTACCATTGGTGAGACGCACTTGGGAAAGAGGAGACAGGCCGGTGTTCACAAATGTCTGGTACGTCGCTGCGCGAAGCGAAGATCTTCAGGACAAACCCCTCAAGGTCCGCATGCTGGGCTGCGACTTTGTGCTCTACCGCGAGCCGGGCGGCAAGGCGGTCTGCCTCAGTAATGTCTGCCCTCATCGGGGCGGGAGCCTGGCGCACGGCAAATGCAAGGACGACGGATCCATCGCCTGCCCGTATCACGCCTGGTCCTTCAACGGCGAGGGCAAGTGCACGCAGATCGCCTCGCGCCGCGATGAAGATCCGCAGGATGTGGCCCCGGGCGTCAAGATCGACGCTTATCCCACCGAAGAAAAGTACGGCTTCATCTGGGCGTTTCTCGGCGACGAACCCGAAAACGCGGCGCCGATCATCGAGATGCCCGAATTCGACGACGACGGGTTCCGTTCCACTACCACGCACAGCGAGGTTTGGGAAACCAACTATCACTGGGCGAAATTCTCCAATCTCGATCTCGTCCATCTGCCGGTCGTTCATGGCATCAAATTCCAGAACCAGGACAATCCCGATTCGCCGCCGCCGTTTGAACTGACGGAACATGACGACGGATTCGATCTTGTGTATTACCCCTCGACGTCACGTCCGCGCAAGGGCGGGGAATGGGACAAAATCCGCGACAGCGACGAAGCGAAGAAAGTCGAGTCGCGCATGAAATTCCGCGTCGCGGGGATCAGCCTTTACGGCAAGGTAGAAATCGGCGGCGTCGGCAGTGGCATGCACAACGTGTTTTACGAGTTTTCGACGCCGATCGATGATCAGACGACGGCCATGTACTACATCTTTTTCCGCAACTTCATGCTGCAGCCGGAGCTCGACGAGGAGCACCTGAAGCGCAATCTGATGCAAGCGCGCCAGGACAAGGCGATCGCCGAGGCGCAGCAACCTCGCATTGCACCGGTGGGACCCGACCCCAACGGCCTTTACACCTATGACGAAGACTCCGAGATTCGGCTCTATTGGAACCTGATGGGCAGTATGCGGGAACGCGGCTGGCAAATCGATCGCAAGGCCTGGGCCGAGGCCCTGGCTGCCGGCCACTATCGGGCGATCCCCTCGCCCGTGCGCAAAAAGGACCCCAAGGGCTGGGTCCACGATGAAGTGCCGCGCTACGCCAGGGGCACGACCTTCGCCGCCGCTGAATAACCGTCCAACTCGCTGGGGCGAGTTGCAACTGGCCGGCGAGCCGCGCTTACGGCGTCAGGGGGTTGTGCCGGCGCCGTATTCGTTGGTGGGGTCGCGATAGATCGTATGGAAGTGCGGCCCGTCCACGGCGATGCCGTCTTCGACCGAGAACTCGATGATCAGCGTGGGGCCCTGGATGCGGTAATAGACGTGCCCGCCGTCGCCGGCTTCGTGGGGGCCGTTCCATGCGAAGTGCAGGTCGTCGAGCCCCGCCTCCAGCGCCGCCATGCGCGCATCCGCGTTTTCACGCGGCTGCAGCAGCACCCAGTGGCCGATGGTCTCCAGCAGTAGCGCGCGGGCCTTTTCGGGCCAGCCCGCGACGGCGCTGCCCAGCACCTCGGGAATGAAACCATCCTGTCCCGCCCCGGCCTCCACGCTGCGCGGCCGCGGGGTGATTGACGCCTCCCTCCGAAGCGGTTCGGGCAGGGCCTGCATGACGGCGTGACCGGCCGCGAGTTCGTCTGCAAAGAGTGTCGCCAGCGCGCCGGCGTACTGGAATTCGGCAGGTTCGACGCCCACGAAGGTGGGCGACAGCCCGGTCGCGCGTCCATCCGCGAAGCTCCCGTTGATCGCCAGGTGATGCCCGCCGAACTGCCAGCCCCAACGGCCGGCGCCTGTCGGTTGGCCGAAGAAGGCGAGCCAGTAGTTGTCGTCCGACCATCCGGCGCGCGCTGCCCTGGGAAACGCCTTCAGAATGGCGTCGGCGCCGACTATCCGGGTGGCGGTCTCGTAACCGTGCGGTCCCAGCGCCGCGGCGAGAAAATTGAACGCGCGTTCGAGCTGGACGGACGTCAGATCGCCAAGGCGCAGCCCGTTCCGCTCGAAACGCGTTACTCCGGAGGGCAGGTTCGACCAGTTGCCGCGCAAAGGACTGTCGATGGGCAACACGATCGCATCCGCCTGCTCGGCACTCATCTCCGCCAGCAACGCATTCGCCGCCTCCAGCGCGGCGCGGGCGCCGGGCTGTCCGTACGTCTCGGCGAACGGCGGCGCGGGCGATATGCGCGTCCCGGCGGACTGCGCTTCGGCGCCCTGGTTCTGCTTCAGCACCTCGTGCGCACCCAAAATGCCCGCGCCCGGCCAGATCGTCGCCAGGACTGTCAGCAGCAATACAAGCTTGCCGTTACGCATGGATCAACTATACGCGGTGTCAAGTATCGTCCACCACGGCCGCGATATGGGGTAGATGGCGGTATTGCTCGCCCAGGCCGAGGCCGTAACCCACCAGGAAGTCCTGGGGCGCGTCGAAGCCGGCCCAGCGCACGTCGCACTTGAGATCCGTCGCCTTGCGCTTGTGAAGCAGCACGCAAACCTTAACGTCGCCGGCCCCCTGTTCCCGGAGAAACGGGACGACGTAATTCACTGTATTGCCGGTATCGATAATGTCGTCGACGAGCAGTACGGATCGTCCGCTCACGCGAATGCCGGGGTTGTAGGTGATCTCGACTCGCCCGCCGGTTTCCATTGAATCCCCGTAGCTCTCGGCGCCCAGAAGGGCGATCTCGTGCGGCGTCCGGATGTGGCGTACCAGGTCGGCCAGGAAAATGAACGATCCCTTCAAAAGCCCGATGACCAGGAGGTCCGGCGTCGAATCGTAGTAATCGCTGATGGCGGTTCCCAACTCCTTCACGCGCGCATTAATTTGCTCGGCAGTCAATATTCGATTGAGTTGACGCACGCGTTTCATAGTGCCATGTTTAGGGTTGCGATACGTGCATACGAATAGGGGAGAGAGTTCATGAGCCCTGCCGAGCCTGCCGTGCTCAACCGGCCCGATATGGACTTCGAAGAGGAGCGGGTCGCGCTGGCCTGCGCGTTTCGCTGGGCGGCCCGCCTGGATATGCATGAAGCGGTCGCCAACCACTTCAGTCTCGCCGTCAACAGGGCGGGCACCCGGTTCCTGATGAACCCCAGGGGGCGCCATTTCTCCCGCGTCAGGGCGAGCGAGCTTCTGCTGCTCGATGCCGACGATGATGCGGTAATGACGCGGCCGGATGCCCCGGACCCCACGGCCTGGGCGTTGCACGGCAGCATCCACCGGCACTTGCCGCATGCGCGTTGCGTGCTTCACGTTCATTCGAAATACGCGTCGGCACTGGGCTGTCTCGCCGATCCCAGGCTGCCGCCCATCGACATCAACGCGATGCGGTTCCGGGGAAGCGTTTGCATCGACGACGGCTTCGACGGCATGAGCCTCGATGGCGAGGCCGAACGCATCGCCCGGCTGTTGCGCGACAAGCCGATTCTTCTGATGCGCAACCACGGGATGATGGTGATCGGCGGGACGGTCGCCCGGGCCTTCGACGATCTCTACTACTTCGAGCGCGCCTGTTCGACCTACATTACGGCCCTGCAGACCGGCCGCGAGCTGCGCGTCGTTTCCGACGAAGTGGCGGCGAAGACGGCGCGGCAATGGCGCGACTATCCGGGTTTGGGCGAGGATCACTTTCGCGAGCTTCAGGCCATCCTGGACCGCGAAGAACCTTCCTATCGCCGCTGATCGTTGCGGGATATGTTGCCGAACAGCAAAAGTCAAATCATCGCGCTGCTTCTGGGCGCTCTGCTGCTCGGCGGCTGCGGGAATCAGGGCGATCGATCGTTCGAGCCGGGCCCCCCGGTCGAGGATCCGGGCTGGCCCACGTATGCGGGCCCGGCAACAGGCACGCGCTACTCGCCCCTCAACCAGATCAACCGTTCCAACGCAGGCGATCTGGAAATCGCCTGGACCTACAACACCGGTCACCTCGACCGGGCGCCGCAATTCAACGTCCTGTTGGGCTTCCAGGCGACGCCCATTCTTCTTCCGGACGAGGCGGGACGCCACCTGGTGTTGTGCGATCCCTATAACCGGATCATTGCGCTGGACCCGGCCACGGGGCTGGAACGATGGGCGTTTGATCCCGAGATCGATCTGAGCCCGCATGCGGGGCGATTCAATTGCCGGGGCGTGACCTACTGGCGCGACCCGGACGCGGCGGACGCGGAGGCCTGCGCCCACCGCATCCTTCTCGCCACCAACGACCGCCGGCTGGCCGCCGTCGATGCGCGAAACGGCGCATCCTGCGTGGACTTCGGCGAAAACGGGTTTGTCGATGTCACGCCGATCATTCAGCAGCTGCGGCCGACCAGCCAGCTGCTCTCGATGCAGCTGACCTCGCCGGTCGCCGTCGTTAACGGCGTGATCGTGATCGGCGGGACCGCCGCCAAGTTCAGCGATGCGAGTTCCACGAACGGAGCCGTGCGCGCCTTCAGCGCCCGCACCGGCGAGCACCTGTGGACCTTCGACACGCTGATCCGCGAGCCGGAGGGCGATCCGGAGAGCAGCGCCTGGCACGTGGGCGGCGCCAACGCCTGGACCACTTTCTCCTGGGAAAACGAAAGCGACCTGGTGTTCATTCCCACGGCCAGCCCGTCGCCCGACTTCTATGGCGGCAAGCGGCCGGGCGACAATCTCTACGGCAACTCGCTGGTCGTGCTTCGAGCAAGCACCGGCGAGCTGGTCTGGCATTACCAGATCGTGCATCACGACGTGTGGGACTGGGACCTGCCGACCAACCCCATCCTCGCCGAGATCACGCGCGACGGCGAAAAAGTCCCGGTGGTGATGCAACTGACCAAGCAGGGCATGGTTTTCACCTTCCATCGCTACACCGGCGAGCCCTTCTTCGAGATCGAGGAGCGTCCCGTGCCTACCGATGGATTGCCGGATGACGAACTCTCGCCCACTCAGCCGTTTCCGGTCAGGCCGCCGCCGCTGGTCAGGCACGGAATCGGGCCGGACGACGCCTGGGGGATGACGCCGTATGACCGGAACAGGTGCCGGGAAAGCATCGAGGCCATGCGTTACGGCCCGATCTACACGCCCCCGAGCACGAAGGGCACGCTGATGATGCCGAGCGTCGCCGGCGGCATGAACTGGGGCGGCGGCGCCTTCGATCCGAAAAGCGACATCCTGGTGGCGCCGGTCAGCGAAACGCCCTCGTGGGTCCGACTGACCCCCAACGAGGAATTGGATCCGGAAGTGGCCGGGGCTCCCGGGTCGGGTCTTCCGATGGGACCGCCGGGCTTCATCGACGGCACGAACTACGGCCTGCAACAGGGGGTCCTGTTTTCTCCGTTCATGACGCCGTGCACGGAGCCGCCCTGGGGCAAGCTGGTGGCGGTGGACATGGCGGCGGGCGAAATTCTGTGGGAAGAACCGCTGGGGCTGATCGACAAGTTGTCTCCGATTCCCATTCCGTTGCGGTGGGGCACGCCGTTTGCGGGCGGGCCGATCGTCACGGGCGGCGGGGTGGTGTTCATAGGCGCGACCGCCGACGAGCGGTTCCGCGCATACGACACGCTGACCGGCGAGCTGCTCTGGGAGTTCGACGGTCCCACCTCGGCCAATGCCACGCCCATGACCTATATGGCCGACGGCAAGCAATTCGTCGTGGTCGCCACGGGCGGACACAGCTGGGTCTATCCCTTCAAGAAGGGCGACTCGGTCGTGGCCTACGGCCTGCCGGACTGATTCGCTGAATCGTTTCCATATACATCAATTGCAACCAGCCGTCTTCGGAATACTCCTCGGGGTTGCATCGGCAGCGGCATCAGGTCAGTCGGTCCCGTTCTTCCCGTCGGCTTCGGATGCCTGGGACCGGCGGGGAGTGGCGCAGGTAATCAACCGGTCCGAGGCGGCAGGCGAGGTGACGATCGAGGCGTTCGACGATGAGGGGGTGGCGTACGAGCCGCTTTCGCTATCGATCGGCTCCGGCGGGACCGTGCACTTCGACTCGTTCGACCTGGAGGACGGCAACGCCGGAAAGGGGCTGTCCGGGAGCACCGGGCCGGGGCGCGGGGACTGGCGACTGCGGCTTGCCAGCGAACTCGATATCCGGGTTCTGTCCTACGTCCGAACGAGCGACGGCTTTGTCGCGCCGATGCATGGCACGGCGCCTTGGCGGGATGGCAGTTACCGCGTCGCAATATTCAGCCCCGGGAGCGACCGCAGCCAGGAGAGCCTCCTCCGCCTGGTCAACCTGGGAAAGGCGACCGCAAAAGTGGCGATCCGTGGAATGGACGATGCGGGTGCTTACAGTGCCGGCACGGTGAACGTTCAAATTCCTGCCGGGGCAGCGAGAACCTACTCGGCCGCGGAACTGGAATCGGGGAAGGCAATGGGCCTGGATGGATCGCTGGGCGATGGTCGCGGCAGGTGGCGGCTGACGGTCCGGTCGGACCGGCCGCTCGCGGTGATGAGCCTGTTATCGGGCCCGGCCGGTCGCCTCACGAACCTGTCGAACGGGCCGGCGGATGGAGTAACGCAGAACTTCGAGTTCAGCCGCGGGGAACACGGGTTCGTTGCCGGGTTCGCAGACTATCCGCCTGACGATGAGGAGATCTACGAGTTGACGTCCGGCTATCGCCCGCTTCCGGCGCCGCTGGAGCCGCAATCCGCGCTGTTCCTCTCCGGGGTCAACCGCAGCGACGATCTCGTCATGTTCTACAAAGGACAGGTCGCCGGTCTCGTCGCGGGCACGGCCTACAGCGTTTCGGTCAGCGTGGAGATCGCCACCGATACGCCCGCCGGGTGCGTGGGCGTCGGCGGCGCGCCGGGCGAGAGCGTCTGGATCAAGGCAGGCGCCAGCGAGGTCGAACCGCTGCCGGTCCTGGAAGACTCGTATCTGCGAATGAACATCGACATCGGGAACCAGTCGAACGGCGGCGGCAATGCCGTCGTGCTCGGCAATATGGCCAATTCCCGTAGTTGCGAGCAGCCGCGTCAATGGGAACGCAAGTCCTTCCAGTCCCGGTCGATACCGGAACCCGTCACGGCATCGGCGGATGGCCGGGCCTGGCTGTTCTTCGGCACCGACTCGGGATTCGAAAGCCGCACCGAGGTCTACTTCACGCGGGCGACGGTCACTTTTGCTCCGCTGGAACCAGACGGATCACGGCCTGCATCCGACCCGATTCCGTTGCGCTGGCTGCCGCCGCGAAAGGACCGGCCCGATGTCAATTAGGGGAACGCTATACCATTCGCGCCGGAGGTAATGAAAATGAGATCGATCTTTCTAGCCGGGCTTCTTCTCGTCGGCATGGCTCATGCCGACGATACTCAGGAGCAGCCGACGAACAGCGACGGTGCTGCGCAAGATGCTTTAGAGACTGCGACAGTCCAGGACATACTGAATTTCCATGAGATGACGGACAACATCGCCATTGGTGGACAGCCGACCGTGAGCCAGTTGGCTCAGGTCGCGGATGCGGGTTACTCCGTCGTCGTGAACCTGGCGATGCATGACTCGGATAACGCGATACCGGAAGAGGGCAGTGTCACCGCTTCCCTGGGCATGTCCTACATTCATATCCCCGTTCCGTCCGATGCTCCGACGTCAACGCACGTGCGGAAATTCTTCAACGTAATGGACGCCTTCGAAGGCGAGAAAGTCTTTGTGCATTGCGTTGTGAGCGGACGGGTGTCCGCCTTCATCAATCGATACATGATGCTCAGAATGGGGACATCGGCCGAGCAGGCCACTTCGCCGTTGCTGCAAAGATGGCTGCCCGCCATGGAGGAACCCTGGACGTCGATCATGAATCTCGAGCTGGCCGATCTCGAACAATGAAGAATCGAAATACTGCCTCGGGGGGTACTGACGGTTGAGCGAGGGAAGGGTTCTCCTTTACGAAACGAGCATCAAGCCGGAGTGGATCGACCACAACGGCCACATGAACGTCGCCTTCTTCGTGCTCGCCTTCGACGAGGCGACGGACGCCGCGTATGAGCACTGGGGCATCGGCATGGATTACCCGGACACCAGCGGATGCTCGGTGTTCACGCTGGGCCTCAACGTCGATTACCTGGGCGAGCTGTTCGAAGGCGATGCGATCCGCGTCGAGACGACGCTCGTCGATTACGACGCCAAGCGCATCCACTACTTTCATCGAATGATCGATACGGCTAAGGACAAGCTCGTTGCGACCAACGAGTGCCTGTGCATGAACGTCGACCTGGAAGCCAGGAAATCCGCGCCGTTCCCGGATGACGTGATCGAGAAGCTGGCGCCGTTTGCCGGTGACGCCGAACCGCCCAAGGGTTTCGGCCGCACGCTGCGCATCCGGCGTTCGTGACGGATTCGAGCTTTGATTTTGTAGTCGTCGGCGCCGGTTCGGCCGGCTGCGCCGTGGTTGCCGGTCTGGTCGAGGCGGAGCTGGGAACCGTTTGCGCGCTCGAGGCCGGCGGCCCGGACAATTCGCTGATGGTGAGGACGCCGTTCGCCCTGATGTTCATGATGGGCAGTCGCAAATGGGATTGGCGGCGCATCACGACGCCGCAGCGTGAGTTGGGCGGCAGAGTCCTGGCGGTCCCCCGGGGCAGGATGATCGGCGGCTCCGGTTCGATCAACTCGATGGTCTGGTTCCGCGGTCGCATGGACGATTTCGACCGCTGGGATATCGAGGGATGGTCTTCCGATGACGTGGCGCCCGCGTTCGAAGAAGTTGAAGCTCGCATGACGCCGCGGCGTCTTCCCAATCCTCATCCGCTGGCAGAGCGTTTTGCCCGCGCGCTGGACAGTGATGGCAAGACGCCGCCCTCGCCGGAGCGTGAAGGAGCGGGCATTTTTTCGGTCAACATGCGCGGCCACCGCCGGTGGTCGCCGGCTGACGCTTTCCTGCGGCCGGCGCAAGCCAGCGGGTGTCTTACCGTGACCACCGATGCGCAGGTGGACAGGATCCTGTTCGACGGCGATCGAGCGAGAGCTGTCGTGCTGGCGGGTGGTGGGCGAATCAATGCCCGCAAGGGGGTCGTTCTGTCGGCGGGGGCCATCGAATCGCCCGCCATTCTGATGCGATCGGGCATAGGTCCGGGGCAGGAACTGCAATCACTGGGTATCCATGTGATCCAGGATTCGCCGGAAGTGGGCGAGAACCTGCACGATCATCCGGTGATCGGAGTGCACCATGCCGGCGCGAATTCGGGTTACGGGTTTACGCTGGCGCAAATGCCGGCCTGGGCGATGGCGCCGTTTTCGTACCTGTTGGCGAAAAAGGGTCCGTTCACGTCCTGCATCGTCGAAGCGGGGGCGTTCTTCAACGCAAGGGGCGAGGGCGGTTCGCCCGATGTGCAGGTGCACTTTATCCCCTACATGATGGGTTGGAAGGGCCGGACCCTGGTATGGGGATCGGGCTACTGCGCCGATGTCGGTGTGTCTCGTCCCAGGTCCCGCGGAAAGCTTCGGCTTGCATCGGCCGACGCTGACGCTGCGCCCGAAATCGACCTTGGCCTTCTCAACCATCCCGACGACCTCGCCACCCTGATTGCGGGATTCAGGCGTCTGCGCGAGATCCTTGAGGCGGCGCCTTTCGGATCGATGCGCGCGCCCGAAGCTTTCCCGGCCGGCGCCGTAACTACCGACGAACAGATTGAACGCCATATCCGCGATCGCCTGGCTACCGCCTACCATCCGGTGGGCACGCTGCGGATGGGCGATGGCGAAGCGCCCGTGTCGCCACGCCTGAAGGTAAAGGGCGTTGAAGGCTTATGGGTAGCGGATGCGTCCGTGATGCCTCATGTGACTTCGGCGAACACGAACGCGCCGTCGATCATGATCGGACACCGCGCCGCCCGGTTCATCTCCGAGGATTTGCCCGTACAGGCCTGAAACGGCGCGGACGCACCCAGAGCCAGCTTCCGACGACCGCGGCCCCGAAGAGCGTATAACAGACCGCAAAAACCCATGCCGGCGCCCGGTAGTAAAGCAGCGTTTCCAGCCAGTGCGCCACGAACGATCCCGGATAAGTCGAATCGCCTGCGCGGGAGCGGAGCGTCATTTCAATGGTCGTGAGCGGGCAGATCGCCCCGAACCATGACTGAACCACCACCACCCCTATGGCGAGGAGGTGCGCCAGTCGAAACCACGGATTCCGGACCCACAACCAGCGACGCGCCTTGCCGGCGAGGATGAGCGTGAGACCACCGATAACGAACGCGACGAACAGCGCGTGCAGCAACAGAACCGCATCGGCAGCCAACAGATAGACCGAGGATGAACCTGCTTGCTCCACCGCCTCTCCCGCGACCTGGCTAATACCTAACCCTAACTGATCTTCCGTTCAACTACGGTTCGGTAGCAAGGGAAGGCACACGGCGCCGCCAAATTATTCTCCGAAGACCTACCCGTAGATAATTGATTGATGATGAATTCTGGAAGTGCTGTCCGGCTGACACCGGACGAAATGGCCCGACACATTCCCGATGCGGAAGGAAACAGGTTTCACGTCGGGCTGGAAAGGGGCCAGCTTCAGGTTGAGTTCTACATTCCCGAGGGCGCGGATCTGCAGCAACCCCATAGCCGGGACGAATGCTATGTGGTCATCCGCGGGTCGGGACGATTCCAGATGGGGAAAGACGTGGTCCCCTTCAATGCAGGTGACTTCCTATTCGTGCCCGCCGGCGTGGAGCACCGGTTTCTTGATTTCGGTGACGACCTGGCAACCTGGGTCATTTTCTACGGCCCCGAGGGCGGCGAGTGATCGCCTGGCCGTACGTCTGGTAAGGCAATGAAACGAGAACACACTTACACAACGACTATTACCTGGAAGGGAAACAAAGGCACGGGAACCGTCGCGTACGACGCCTACGCGCGGGACTACGAAATTGCCTGCGACGGGAAGGCAGCGATACGCGGCTCGGCCGATCCAATGTACATGGGGGACGCTAAGCGTCACAATCCGGAGGAAATGCTCGTCGCCGCGCTGTCGGCCTGTCACATGCTTTGGTACTTGCACCTTTGCGCAGCGAACGGTGTCGTTGTAGAGGCGTATGAGGACTCGGCGGATGGGCTAGTGCTGACGCGTCGTGATGGATCCGGTGAGTTCAATAAAGTGACGCTAAGGCCACGTGTAACCATTACGGCCAGTAGCGACGCGGCTGAAGCGGAGCGTTTACACACGAAGGCCAACGAGATGTGCTACATCGCTCGCTCCGTAAATTTCCCCGTACAACACAAGCCGGAAATCGTGCCCCGCTAGCCGGCTCCACTATCACGCGGCGGATTTCAGCAGGTGGTTGGCGTCCACGAGCGCTTGCGTCTGGCTACCTGTCGGGAGCGGTCTTCGCCGTCAAAACTCACCGGCTGCACATGCCGCACGTCGAGTTCCGTCAGTCGCAGATTGACCACTGACCAGGCGCCGTCCTCGTCCGAAAGTACCGCGCCCAGGCAGGTTCCGCACACGCGGCAAATATAGAAATCTGTCGCCCGCAGGCCAAAGCGATACTTCTGCAGATAACGCTCGTCCGCGATTCGAATCGTGGTCGAGCCTTTGGGATCGGCCCAGTATGTCGCACCGTGTTTCTGGCAGAAACTGCATTCGCAGGAACGCGCAACAATGTCATCGAGCGCCGTTCGCGTCGTGAGTTCGAACGAAAGGTTCCCACAGTGACAAGCTCCCGCGATGGTATGAGTCATCGATCGGATCCCAGGAACAGTTCGTAGGCCGAGTTGCCGGTCTCCTCGTGGAATGGGTAGTTCAGTTCCGACAGAAAGGCATGGAATGGCTCCAGTTCTCCGTCCGGCACCTGAATCCCCGCCAGCACTCTGCCATAGGCGGCGCCGTGACTGCGGTAATGGAACAGGCTGATATTCCAGCGCTTGCCCATGCGCGTAAGATAGCGCAGCAGCGCACCGGGCTGCTCGGGCAGATCGAACCGGAACAATCGCTCGTCGCGCAGGCCGGCTGCTCGGCCGCCCACCATGTAGCGCACGTGAATCCTCGCCATTTCGTTGTCTGAGAGGTCCACGACCTTGTAGCGGCGATTCGCCAGGTCGGCAATCAGTTCTTTCTTGTCCGAGCGACCGTTCCTCAGTTCCACGCCCACGAAGACGTGAGCCTTCTCTGCGTCGGCGTAGCGATAGTTGAACTCCGTGATCGACCGTTGCCCGATCGCCTGGCAAAACGTGCGAAAACTTCCCGGCTTTTCCGGAATGGTCACGCCGAGCAGCGCCTCGCGGCGCTCGACCAGGTCGGCAAGCTCCGCTATTCCCCGCAGCCGATCGAAGTCCACGTTGGCGCCGCTGACAACCGCCACCAGCACCTTGCCGGTCCATTCTTCCCGGGCGACGCAACGCTTGAGCCCTGCCAGCGCCAATGCGCCCGCCGGTTCGGCGATGCAACGCGAATCGTCGAAGATCTCCTTGATGGCCGTGCAGATCTCGCGATGGGTGACCGTAACGACCTCGTCCACGCACTTGCGCGCAATCCGAAACGGTTCCTCGCCGACCTGGCGCACGGCGACGCCATCGGCGAACGGGTCGACGTCATCGAGAACCACACGTTCTCCGGCTGCGAGCGCACGCGCCATGCAGGCCGCATGCCTCGGTTCCACGCCGACCACGCGAATGTCGGGGCGCAGCGCTTTCACGTAGGCCGCCATGCCGGCAATCAGCCCGCCACCGCCCACCGGAACGAAGATCGCATCCAGCTGCCCCGGCACCTGGCGCAGGATTTCCATTGCAACCGTGCCCTGTCCCGCAATCACGTCCTTGTCGTCATAAGGGTGAATGAAGGTGCTGCCGAGTTCTTCCGCCTTGTGCTGTGCGAACTCGAACGCTTCGTCATAGTTGCTCCCCTGAAGCTCGATGGCCGCCCCCAGGGCGCGCACGGATTCCAGTTTGATCTGCGGCGTGGTCTGCGGCATCACGATGAGTGCCTGCATGTCCAGTCGTTTTGCGGCCAGGGCGATGCCCTGGGCGTGGTTGCCGGCGGATGCCGCGATGACCCCGCGCTTTCTCGCATTGGCGGACAGCCCCGCCATCTTGTTGAACGCCCCGCGCAACTTGAACGAAAAGACCGGCTGAAGATCCTCCCGCTTCAGGTACACCCGGTTTTCGAGCCGCCGGGAGAGTATCGATACCGCCTGTAGCGGTGTTTCATTGGCGGCCGAATAGACTCGCGAGTTCTCGATTCTTTCTACGTAGTCCTGGAGCATGCGACCCTTCCTGCGTCGAAATCCAAGCTCGCCGGATCGCCTGCCGGAGCAGCCTGTTTACTCGGCTTCGTATCCCGCAATTTGGCCGGAAAGCCGGCGAGTCGCTTCTTCGATACCGTCCGGGGTCCCTCCGCCGGAGTAGATGATGGAACGCGACGCGCTGATGATCAGACTGTTCGGACTGACGGACGACCTGCCGTTCCGGATGCTCGAAGCCAGGGAGCCGTTCTGGGACCCGATGCCCGGCACGAGGAAAGGTACGGAAGGCGCAGCCTTGCGGGTAAGCGACATTTCCTTCGGGAAAGTGGCGCCGACCACGAGCATCACGTTCTGTTTGTCCTGCCAAAGTTCTTCCGCTTCAGCCGCCACTTTTTCGAACAACATGCTTCCGTCGATGTGCATATCCTGCAAGAAACCCGAACCGGGATTTGACGTCTTGCACAAGATAATGGCCCCTCGATCATCTCGCTCAATAAAGGGCTCTATGCAATCCAGCCCAAGAAACGGATTCACGGTTACCGCATCCGCGCCATAGCGTTCAAAGGCCTCCAGCGCGTACATCTTCGACGTGTGCCCGACATCTCCTCGTTTCGCATCCAGGATGACAAGCGAATCCGGCACTTCTTCCCGTATGTACTTGATCGTGTCGGCCAATTCATCTTCCGCGCCAACCGCGTGATAGAAGGCAGCCTGGGGCTTGAAAATGTTGCAGTGGTTCTTTGCCGAGTCGACGACACGTTTGTTGAATTCGAGAATCGGCCGCTTCGCGTTACGGAGGTCGTTCGGAATCTTGTGCAGATCAGGGTCCAGCCCTACGCACAATTGCGCATTGCTCCCACGAAAGGACCTGGCGAGTTTTTCTGGAAAAGTCAGCATTCTTTTGCGTGCACGGATTTTCTTGGTTGGATTTCGCGTATTTTACGGCTCTGCCACGATTCGAGCCATGAGGCCGTACTACCAGTCACCCGGCCCCATCGCGACTGAAGCGGTCAATTCGCCCTGGCAGCTTGTAATGTCCGAATGAAAGCTGCGGGATCCTCCAGGCTAATCAACACCGTCGTTCCATCGTTAAGCGCCAAGCTTGCCACCGACGAGCGGTCGGTCAACGCGACCAGCGCCTTGCCGCCGCCGACCAGCCTGAACCACCCGAGCGAATAACCCAGCGAGCCCAGCCCGTTGGTTCGCAGCCCAAGCCGCACTTCCCGGTCTGTTCTCATGTTCACGACGCGAGCGCCTGCCGGCTCGATTGTGTCAAGAGGAATCGAGCGGCCGTAGACCGGAACGCTGAATTCGAGTGCGTCCTCCGTAATCGTTACGCTGGAACGGTAGCCGCCGTAAAGAAAATAGACCAGGAGCAATGTAACCAACACAGGCAGGCCAACCGAGAGAGCCAGGCTGATCCAGGATTGCGACGCGAAGTAGCGCGCAGGACCTCCTCCGCTTACTACGATGAATACGCTGATCGCCAGTGGCAGGGCCGCCAGCAGCACCAGGACGGTCGAAGCCGTCGCATCAATCGGAATGATCGGAAATCTCATCGCGACAACTCAACGCGCAGTATTTTTGCGTTCTCCGGTTCTGTATTGAAGCACAGGCCGTTTTCCAGCAGAGGCGTAAGCCAGGGTTGCGCGCCTTTGGTCCACAGATGGCAGGTGGGGGTGATGCGGGAGGTGTCGTCGAGGGTGCCGGCCTTGATGCTTAGCGTATCGCTTCGGGCGCTTCGGGTTACGCCGCCCGCGTGGTAGATGCGGGCGCCGCAATTCTCGCAAAACGCGCAGAGTTTCTCCTTTCCCGAACCTCCGCGCGTGCGATAAATGCGCGGTTCCGCGCCCGAAAATTCGATGGCATCGCGCTCCATCCACATGGACAGACCGAACGCGCTCGAAGACTGTTTCTGGCAGTCTTTGCAATGGCAGGCATAAAGCGCCACCGGCGCCCGCAACAGCCGGTAACGAATCGCGCCGCACTGGCACCCGCCTTCCTGTCCGGGTTCGATGAGCATTCTCCTGGTAATTCCGCTGCGGGCCTATGCTGCGGGTTCAGGGATTACCTGCAGGCTCTCCAGTTCCGCCGCGTATGCGAGCCGCCTGTCCAGGCAAACGAATGACAGTGGTGCGGCCAACTGCTCCTGCACCAGGAGGGCTGCACCGAGTTGACCCGCGTCCGCAGCCCGCAACGGGTGCCGGGCAAGCAAGGCATTCGCGCGGGCCCGAACCGCCAGGACTTCGGTTACTTCATCCCAGGTGTCGGCGAAGGTGGCGAACCGCTCAAGCACCTCGCGGCGTTGTGGCCGGGACAGCAGGCCCTCGCGGGTTCGCCGCTCGACCGCGGCCACGATCTCGGTGCGGGACCAGGCCCAGGTCACGATGCGCCCGTCCTCGGCCAGCCAACGGCGCACTGCGTCGCTGGACGCTTCAGCGACGAGCAGCGGAACTAGAGCGGATGCGTCCCAATATCTCACAGCCGGTCGGTCCGATCTTCCATGAGCGCGTCCGACAGGCTGGTGGGCAGTTGAATTGGGGACTCCTCCAGAATAGCGGCCGCTTTTCCCTTGCCCGGCCGCAGCAGCCCGGTCCGGATGAGCGTCTGACGCAACCCGTCGCCGGTAGCCGCCGGAGGCGCCAAGCGGGCAACCGGCGTGCCTCTGTCAAGAACCTGAACCTCGCCACCGCGGCGAACTTCGCGGATATAGCGCGACAGATTTGCCTTCAGGTCCGAGATCGATACCGTCGTCATAATGACTAGTATGACCTATTTATAATGACTTATCTAGTCCACATTGTGACTCGCGGCGCAGCGCGGCGGTTTGGTCAAGGCCTAAGATAAGCAGTGAACCTAACCTATTTGTGGTCAATGCGGATGAGCCAACGCAAGCTCGACTCTTTCCGAATCCTCACGTTCACGGCGCTCTGGCTCGTGTGTGCGACTTCCCAGGCGCAATCTCCGGCGCCGGTGGAGGGCGTAATCGACGAGATCGTGGTTACGGCCACGAAGCGCAGCGCCCGGATTCAGGATGTGCCCTTTTCCGTGGCGGCAAAGACGGGAGAAGAAATTGCGCGCGCCGGCGCCCGGGGCATCGAAGACCTGGCGCTGGGCTTCGCCGGAATGAGCGTCCAGGACCTGGGGCCGGGGCAGAGCCAGGTCGCCATGCGCGGCGTGTCGGCCGGGCAGATCGTCCGCGACCAGCCGGGGGTCAAGGAGCAGGTGGGCATCTACATGGATGACTCGGTGGTTTCGCTCTCGTTGTTCACGCCCGACTTCGACCTGTTCGACCTGAACCGGGTCGAGGTATTGAGGGGTCCGCAGGGAACGCTTTATGGCGCCGGATCGGTGGGGGGCACGGTCCGCTACATCACCAACCGGCCCGAGCTGGAACGGGACTACGGACTCGTGGAAGCCGAGCTCAACTCGATCGCCGACGGCGATGCGGGGTGGCACCTGAAGGGCATGGCCAACGTAGCGCTCTCCGATTCGAGCGCACTGCGGCTGGTGGCCTACACGACGGAGTACGGCGGCTACGTCGATGCCCTGTCGGAGAACGGGGCGCGCGACGACGATGTCAATACGGGTAGCCGGACGGGCGTTCGTCTATCGCTGCTGTGGGATGTGACCGACCGGGTCTCGGTGTTGCCCAGACTTATCCACCAGCGAGTCGAGGTCGATGGTTTCAACCGGGAGGAGGTCTTCAATCTGTTCGCCAACCCCTACACTACGACCCGGCCGGCCATTCAGCTCGGAGACCGCGAGCAATACCTGCTGCTCGGAGAAGAGTTCGAAGACGAAACCACCTTGTTCGACTTCAAGATGAGCGCAAGCTTCGCCAGTTTCGATCTGACCTCCATATCAAGCCTCCTGCGCCGCGAGTTGCTCGCAAGCCGCGATGCGTCGGCGCTCGTGGGCAGCGTCACGGTGTCTCTCGGGTTCCCTCACGAACATGTGGCGATACCGTCCAATCTGCGGGACACGACGGAACTCGACCAGTTCACGCAGGAAATTCATCTGGCCTCGGCAAACGAGTCGCGGTTGCAATGGCTGATCGGTGTGTTCTACTCGGACCTCCAGCGAGACTACGCGCAGCGTCTGCCGACGCCCGGATATGACACCGTGGTGGATGCCGCGCTCGGGGCCGGCACCTCCGCCGGCTCCATGAACGGCTACCCGCTTAACGACAGTCCCTACAACTCCGACCTCCCGTACGACATCTCGCAGATCGCCGTGTTCGGCGAGGCAAGCTATGCACTGACCGACCGCTTCGTACTAACACTCGGGGGACGCTGGTACGACTGGGAGGAGGAGCGCAGGTTCTACTCCGGCGGGTTGTTCTCCAACAGCGATCTGCAGACGGACAGCACCGACGCCAGCGGCTTCAGCCCGCGGCTGCTGGCCAGTTTCCGGTTGAATGAACAGGTGACGTGGAACGCGCAGGCCGCGCGCGGATTTCGTCCGGGCGGCGTCAACGATCCTCTGAACGCAAGCCTGTGCACCGGGTCGGACCTGGCGAACTTCGGCGGTTTCCAGGTCTATGACGACGAGACCATCTGGAATTACGAGACGGGAATCAAGTCGGAGTGGGGCAACGGCGTGCGGCTGAACGCCGCGGTGTTTCATGCGGAGATCGACAACCTGCAGGCGACGCTGGATGCCGGCTCCTGTTCCTCGCGCATCTCCTTTAACGTCGAGGAGGCCCATGCAAGCGGCGTGGAAGTCGAATTGAACCTCACGCCGGCGCGGGGCCTGGAGATCGGTTTTGCCGGCAGCCTGGTTCGGTCCGAGTTCGACTCCACGGTCCTGGCGGAAGAGGGTGGGGTACTTGGCGGTGTGGCCGATGGCAACCGGCTGGCTTCGGTGCCGGAGATCCAGTTCGCTGCAACGATGAACTACACCATCCCGGTAAACCTTTTCGGCGGCAGCGAGCTGTCCATTTTCGCGAGCGTGCAGCACGTCGGCGACCGCATCACGCAACCCGGCGACCAGGTGGCCGGCGCCGGCCGGTTCGTGTCCGAACTGGCCTACGGCGGCGCCACCGGCATGGAAGTAACGGAACTGGATCTGGAGCTTGATCCCTACACGCTGATCGCGGTGCGTGTCGGGATCATCAGGGACGACTGGGAAGTCGCCCTGTACGTCAACAACTTGACCGACGAGAAGGCGGCGCTTTCGTTCGATCGCGAACGGGGAGGTCGCGCGCGGCTGGGCTTCCGGGTCAACCGGCCGCGCACCGTCGGGTTTCTGATCAGAAGGTCCCTCTAGTGCGGCTGATATGATCCGTTTCCCCACTGGAGGAACACGTCATGACAGCCACGCGCAGAGACACACTGAAGTACACCGGAGCCGCGATTGCGGTGATGTCCGCGGCCCGCGCCGGCGCCGCCGAAACGCGGGCGGAAGGCAATCCCTGGGCGGTGAGGTCCGGGCCCATGGAAGTGCCCTATGTGCCCAGGCGCGGCTACGCGGACGGACCGTTCGGGCAGGTCCACTTCCGCGACACGGGCGAAGGAAGGCCCCTGATTCTGTGTCCCCAGGCGCCACAGACCTCGCGCCAGTTCGAGAACGTCTACGAACCCCTGGCGCGTCGCGGGATCCGGGCCATCGGCGTCGATTCGCCCGGGTTCGGGGAATCGGACCCCACACCCTTCGTACCCACCGTCAGTGACTGGGCCGAGGCGGTGCCCGCCGTGCTCGACCTGCTGGGCATCGAAAAGGCCGACGTGCTCGGGCACCACACCGGGGGCATGGTGGCGACGGAAGTGGCTGTCCTGTTTCCGGAAAGAGTGAACAAACTCATCATCAACGGGCCTTTGCCTATGGGCGAGGAAGAACGAGGCAACTTTCTCAAGTTCGTCGAGGAAGGCGAGATCAACTTTGTCCACCAGGCCGACGGCAGCCATATGCAGGACGCTTTTGCCGGACGCTACCGCATGTACGTGGACGGCGGGGGAACTCCCGAACCGGAGCTCATCACCCGTTATACGGTGGAGCGCTTCCAGGGTTACGCGCCGTTCTGGACGGGCCACCACGCGGCGTTCATCTACGATCACAATGCGGGCCTCATGAACGTCATGGTCCCCACGATGATCCTGACCAACACGGGTGACCAGATTTACGAGAGTGCGAAACTGGCCGCGGAGATTCGTCCGGACTTCGATTACGTGGAACTCGAGGGCGGCGGCATCGACATCGTCGATCAGATGCCCGAAGAATGGGCCGACGCGGTGGCGGGATTTCTAACCAGCCCGTAGGACGTGTATTATCCGTCCGACTTGTGCGGCCCCGTTGGGCCGCTTTCGATCTTTTGATCTCGTTGAGGGGAGACCTATGAAGTCACGAAATCTGCTTGCTTCGTCGATTATGGCTTTGATGGCGTTGCCGGTGGCGCAAAGCGTATCGGCGCAGGAACTGTCGCTGGAGGAAATCGTCGTTACCGCGCGGAAGCGCGAAGAGAACATCTACGAGATCCCGATCTCGGTATCGGCATTTTCGCAGGATCAGTTGGACCAGGCGGGCATCGGCGACTTCCATGAGCTGTCGAAGTTCATTCCGGGTCTGGACTTTCATGGGGTGACGGCTACGGCCGGACGCGTCAATCCGCAAATCCGCGTCCGCGGAATGAACCAGCAGATCATTACGCCCTCGACCCAGGTGGGCGCCCTGTTCTGGGACGGGTCGTACATCGCGGCCGGCGGTGGATTTCTTCCGATCACGGACGTGGAGCGCGTCGAAGTGATCAAGGGCCCGCAAACTGCGTACTTCGGGCGCAACACGTTTTCCGGCGCCATCAACTACATTCCCAGGCTTCCCGGCGACGAGTGGGAAGCGGATCTTACGCTTCAGTATTCGCCGTCGCAGCACGACGAGTACATCGTTGGCATCGGTATAGGCGGCCCGATCTCGGACCGAGTGGGCCTGCGCCTGTATGCCGGTTACGAGCAGAATGCCGGCGATTTCAATTTTCAGGACGGCACGCCATTCGGCGTTCAGAAGGACCTCACCTTCAACGGCACGCTGACCATTGACGTCACCGAAGACTTCCGCGTGAAACTCACCGGATACTACGTGGACGCAGAGGATGGCGGCGTCAACGGTGGTGTCGATTCCAGGCTTCACGGCACTCCGACCAGCGAATGCAACAGGACCTATACGGGCGAGTATCTGAATCCAGCCACGGGCCAAAGGACTCCGTTCACCCGAAATATCAGCACCGATTTCACCGGATCTCACTTATGGTGCGGCGATTATCCCGATGGTGAGAACCTCGTGTTCGGCGCAACCAGGACTCCTGAGGGCTACTTCCCAGGTGGCCAGATATTCCTGGGTCGTTCCCTCACCGAACTTCACCCTCTGCTCAGGGAATTCGACATCCTCAAAAACCCGCCAGGCAAGCTGGGCGGCTTCAACCGGACCTACCGTGTTCAATTGAGCGGCGAGTATGACGTCGCCGACCACACACTTTCATTCCAGGCCTCAAGGGCGGATACGGGAACCCTCAACTACGTCGATTTCTGGTATGGCGTTGCAACAATACCCGGCACAGTCTTTGCGCTCGGCAACAACATTGCCACCCAGGAAACCTACTACGAGGCCCGGATCGCTTCCCCGCAGGACCGGAGATTGCGGTATCTCGTCGGCGTCAGCGACTATGACCAGCGCTATCGGCTTGGCAATGTCCCAACTTTGACGCAGCTGGATCCGGCCACCACTACCGCAACGGTGGACTTCCAGGACAATGGGACCACGGCTTTGTTTGCATCGGTGGACTACGACCTCACCGAGGACCTCACAGTGTCGGTGGAAGCCCGCTACACAGATGAACAATCCGTGGCAGTCCTGGAGGGAAACCCGAGCGGCCAATGCGGCGGATTCTCGCCCGTGTGCAACGAAACGAACGAATACACCGATTTCATCCCCAGGGTGATTTTCAGCTACCAGCCGTTTGAAGGGGCCACCACCTACTTCAGCTACTCGTACAGTTCCCTGCTGGGCGTGGCGACCCAGGCCGGGTTCATCAACAGTGTTGCACCGGAAATCATCCCTGACGACCAGCTGGAGGCACTGGGCCTGCACACGCCGCCCCAGGAGAACACCCAGTACGAAATCGGCTGGAAGCAGCAGACGGAGAACTGGGCCTTTACCGCTGCGGTCTTCTACATTGACTGGAAGAATCAGCCGTTCGCATCGGTCATTCTGCTTCCAACAGGCGGGACTTCGTCCTATCGCGGGCCGGGTAATTCGGAATACACGGGTATTGACCTCGAAGCGCAAGGCAATCTGACCGACTGGTTGAGCATTCGGGGAACGCTCACATATGTGGATGCGATCATGGCATCGTTTTCCTCTCGTGGCTCGAACGAGTTTGCAGTGCTCGGATCGGGCACCCTGTCCGTCGTCAACGATGACAATGAGGCGCGCAATACACCGAAGTGGACGGCGTCCCTGAGCCCCACGATGATCGGCAACTTCGCAGGACGGGAGTTCTACTTTCGGACCGATTTCTTCTACGAGAGCCCGAAGTGGGCGGACTACTCGGAGTGGAATCGGACGAAGTCATTATTCAGAATCAATGCCCGCGTGGGATTCGACTTGATGGACAACACCACTGTTGAGGTTTTCGGCACCAATCTCACCGATAACAAGGTCCTGCCCAACACGAACGGAACGACTACCGGTCCCGGCGGCAGCCGCAAGGCTTTCACGGCGGGTTACCCGAAGCGGGAATTCGGCGTGCGCGTAAGGGCGTCCTTCTAACCCCGGGCGGGAGGGCGTCCCGCCCTCGGGGAAGGCGAGACGCCGCGAGGGTCATGCCCTCGCTCCCAGGGAGGGCGCTGGAAGCGGGATCAGGCTTTCCTGAACCGCCAGCCGTACTGCATGCGGCCGTAGAAGTTGAACCACTTTTTCGCTTCGGGGTCTTCGAAGGGGTAGTCGGCGCCGAGTTGCCTGGCCGCGATCAGGCCGGTCACGAAGCAGGTTTCCTGGCTGTTGATCAGCGTGTGGGCGCCGCAGTGCCAGCTTCGCCGCTTGCCTTGGATGAAGCGGAACAACTGGATCAGAACGGCGATGTGGCGCACGTCGTGGACGACGTGCTGGAACCACCACCTTTTGACGATCTTGCTTTCGTCGATCGGGCTGATCGCGTTGTAGGTCACCAGGCAGGGCTTGTCCGAGCGTTTCGCCCAGGGCTGCTGGTTGTGCATGATGTAGGTGATTTCGTAGTTGTCGGGGCGCGCGCCGTACTGCTCGATGTGGTTGCTGCGCGTGGCCAGCGCCTCCACGTCGCTGTCGGGCAGGACCGACGCGTCCGAATGCACGACGGTGTGGTTGTGCAGTTCGCTCTCGTAACGTATCGACGAGAGGATCGAGTTTTCCAGGTAGGTCGGGGCGTCCAGAATCATCAGCGTCTGGTTCGCATTACAGGCGAAGACCACGTCGTCGAACTTCTCCGTCTCGCCGTTTTCGTCCTCGACCAGGACGTGCGAGAGGCGCCGGTACACCTTCCGGACCGGCCGGTTCAGGTAAATTTTGTCCTTGAATCCGCCTGAAAGCGCCTCGTAGATGCGCCGCGTGCCCTGGTCCCAGGTCTTCATCGGCGTCGCGGCCTCGATATCGAAGAACTGCAGGTAGCGGGAGAACAGCGACGCGGGCATGTCGAACACGTTCGTCGCCATCAGGAAGTTGACGAACATGGGCTTCAGGATCTTGTAGCGGAAGTCGCCCGAGAACCGGCCCCAGTTGAGCACCGTGCCCATGCTGACGTAGTTGAACGGGTTCAGCAGGTTGAGCAGCCTGGACCGGGTGTTGTTGACCCGGCCGAACCAGTGCAGACGCTTCAAGAGCTTCTGGAACTTCTCGATTTCCGGCTGCAGCTCGCGGCGGACGTCGGAGTCGAAATCGTGCGCATAGACGCCGCCGCGATACCTGACGCTGTAGCTGAACCGGGTGTCGATCAGGTCGATGCCGTATTGCTGCATGACCAGCAGGATGTGTTGGTAAACGGAGGGGATCAGCGCGGTGACGGAGATGTCGAACGGAATCGAGCTGCCGTCGTCCTGCGGCATGTCGGCGGTAATGGCGTTGCCGCCCAGCCGGGCCTGCGCTTCGTAGAGCCGGAAATCGAACCGGTCGGGATGCCGGCTGAGCGCCCACGCGGCTCCCAGCCCCGAGACTCCCCCGCCGATGATGGCAATCCTTCTCGACATCCCCCCGCCTGCGTGTTCGACCTATTTTTCCGTTGAAGCCGCGACGACGGTGCCCTGGGCAACCGCGCAAAGCGTTTCCCCGCCGTCGCCGGACACCGCGAAGACCTTGCCCTGGCACACGGCCTGGCGCTTGCTCAGGGCCGTCGTGCGCGCGCGTGCGATCAGCCGGCCGCCCACGGCGGGCCGGACGAAGTTGATCTTGAATTCCGCCATCAGCGCGTCGTCGCCGAGCGCAAGGCCGCCCGCGAAGGCCATCGCATTGTCGGCCAGGTAGCTGATGACGCCACCGTGGGCGAAGCCGTGCTGCTGGGTCAGCTCATCGGTGATCGCCAGGGCGATTTCCGCGCTGTCGGGCCCGACCGATTCCAGCGAGGCCCCCAAATGCCTGGTGAAGGGCTGCGAGTCGAAGATCTGCCGGGCGAGCGTCTCCAGAGTGCTCATGGCGCGCCATCTTATCCGCTACTGACGCGGCTGGGCATGCGCATCGCGCCAGTGATGGCAGGCGACGCGATGCGAGGCCGAGACGTTCTCGCGGGGTGGCCGCTTCAGCGCGCATTCGGGCGTGGCGATCGGGCAGCGCGTTCGGAAAACGCAGCCCGACGGCGGGTCCAGCGCCGAGGGGATTTCGCCGGGCAGGCCGCCGGCCATGTCGAGCGGGCCGCGGTCGGGGTCGGCCTCGGGGATCGCGTCGATCAAAGCCCGGCTGTAGGGGTGCCGGGGGTTTTCGAACAGCTCGTCACGCGGGGCGATTTCCATGAGCCGGCCGAGATACAGCACCAACACGCGGTGCGACATGTAGCGCAGCACCGACAGGTCGTGGCTGATGAAAAGGATCGCGATGCCGGTCTCGCGCTGCAGCCGGCGGAGCAGGTTGCAGATCTGCGCCTGTATGGACACGTCGAGCGCGCTGACCGGTTCGTCGCAGACCAGCAGCTTCGGCCCCGTGATCATGGCGCGCGCAATGCTGATGCGCTGGCATTGGCCGGAGCTGAACTCGTTGGGATAGCGGCCGGTCATTTCGGGTCGCAGGCCCACCCGTTCGAACATGTCCGCTACCGTAGCCTGGCGCTCCTGCGCGGACATGTCCGCCGCATGCACGCGCAGCGGCTCGGCGACGATCTCGCCGACCGGCATGCGCGGATTCAGGGCCGACAGCGGATCCTGAAACACGATCTGCAGTTCGCTGCGCAGTTTCATCAGCGTCCTGGCGTCGGTACACGCCAGGTCCACGCCGCGCCAGAGAACGCGTCCCGCCGCCGGCGGGACCAGTTGCAGGATCGCCTTGCCGAGCGAAGTCTTGCCGCAGCCCGTCTCGCCGACGATTCCCAGCGTTTCGCCTTCCGAAAGCTCGAAGCTGATGTCATGGACCGCTCGTAGCGTGCTGGCACTCGAACCGAACACGCCGGCGCGGCGTTGCTCGTAGTCAACGCAAAGCGACCGGACGCTGAGCAGCGGCGCCGTCATGGCGAAAGCAGGTGGCAGGCGGCGGCGTGACGGGCTTCCGTTGCGGAAAGCAGCGGACGCTCGTCCCAGCAGCGATCCATCACGTGTCGGCAGCGTTCGGCGAACGCGCAGCCGCGCGCCGTTGCAAGCGCGTCCGGTGGCTGCCCCGGAATCGCCGGCAAATCGGTCGCGGGGTCGGTGGCGAGGCTGGGCAGCGAGGCGAGCAGACCCGCCGTGTACGGGTGCTTCGGGGCAGTGAACACTTCGCGCGTGGTTCCCGATTCGACCGGCCGGCCGTTGTACATGATCAGGATGCGATCGCAAAGCCCCGCGGCGACGGCCAGGTCATGCGTGATCAACACGACCGAGGTCTTCGCGTCGCGGCGCAGTTCGGCGAGCAGCCCGAGGATCTGCGCCTGAATCGTTACGTCGAGCGCGGTGGTCGGTTCGTCGGCGATCAGCAGGTCGGGCCGGCAGATCATACCCAGCGCGATCATCACGCGCTGGCGCATGCCGCCCGACAATTCGAACGGATACCGGTCCAGGGAGTGCTCAGGATCGGGCAAGCGCACCGTTTCCAGCATTTCAATGGCCTTTGCGCGCGCCTGGCGTGCGTTCATGCCAAGGTGCCTTCGCGCGGATTCCTCAAGCTGGCGGCCAACGCGCAGCGTGGACGTGAGTCCGGACAGCGGGTCCTGGAACACCATGGCGATGCGTCGGCCGCGCAGCGTGTCGAGTTCGCGCCGCGGCGCGTTGAGGATTTCGCGGCCCCGGTAGCGCACCGAACCCTCGGCGCGCGCGTTTTCGGCGAGAAGCCCCAGCGCAGCGAGAAAGGTCTGGCTCTTGCCGGCGCCGGATTCGCCCACCACGCCCAGGCATTCGCCTTCGGCCACTTCAAGGGAAAGCCCGCGCACGGCGGTCAATTCGGCGTCCCCGACATCGAAGCGGACGCTCAGGTCACGAATTTTCAGCAACGCGCTCATTCCCTGGCGCTAGCGGTGGGAGGGGTCGAGGGCGTCGCGCAGCCCGTCGCCGATGAAGTTGAAGCAGAACATCGTGATGGCCAGAAACGTCGCCGGAAACAGGATCAGCCAGGGGGCCGTGTCGAGTTGGCCGACCGCCTGCGATATCAGCAGGCCCCAGCTGGTCAGCGGTTCCTGCACGCCCAGCCCGATGAAGCTCAGATAGCTCTCGATCAGGATATTGGTGGGGATCAGCAGCGTCACGTATACGACCACCGGGCCGACCACGTTCGGAATGATGTAGCGGCGCAGAATGGCTGGTTTCGACAGCCCTATCGCGACGGCCGACTCGACGTACTCCTTGGCCTTCACGCTCAGGGTCTGGCCGCGCACGATGCGCGAGAGCGTCAGCCATTCGACCGCGCCGATGGCGATGAAGATCAGGAAGATGTTGCGGCCGAACACGGTCACCAGGATGATGATGAAGAACAACAGCGGCAGCGAATACAGGATGTCGACAAAGCGCATCATGAACCCGTCGGTGCGCCCGCCCGTGAACCCGGCGACGGCGCCGTAGCCTACGCCGATGCCCAGAGCGACCAGCGTCGTCATCAGCCCGATCGTCAACGATATGCGCCCGCCGTAGAACACCCGCACGAACTGGTCGCGGCCGTTGGCGTCGGTGCCGAACCAATGCCAGTTCTCGAAACTCGGCGGCAGCAGGATGTTCTCCCAGGACGCGTCCTCGACCGCGTGCGGCCAGAATGCCGGGACCAGGACCGACGTAAGCGCGATGACCAGCAGCACGCCGATGCTGATCATCGCGGCGCGATTGCGCCGGAAACGACGCCCGGCCTGGCGCCAGAGCGAGCCGGACAGCTCGCCGCTCGCCGCCCGCCGCAGGGCCGGCGACCGCAATAGCCCGCCGGTGCTCACCGGTAGGTCCTCCGCACCCGCGGGTCCAGCGCCGCGTAGGCGAGGTCCGAAAGCAGGTTCAGCGCGATGATCAGCGTGCCGTAGACGATGACGATCCCCATGACCAGCGGGTAATCGCGGTTCAGCGCGCCCTGGATGAAGTAGCGCCCGACGCCCGGCAGGTCGAAGATCAGCTCGATGACCAGCGACCCGGTCATGATGCCGGCCAGTGCCGGTCCGAGGTAGCCGACCAGCGGGATCGCGGCCGACTGCAGCACGTGGTTGATCACCACCTGGCGTTCCGGCAGCCCCTTGGCGCGGGCCGTGCGAACGAAGTTCGCGCGCAGGACCTCGAGCATTCCGCCGCGCATCAGCCGGGCGATGATCGCGAGCTGCGGCAGCGCCAGCGCGATGACCGGCAGCACCATGTTGGCGGCCGCGCCGCCGTTCCAGCCGGCCACGGGCAGGAGTTTCAGATAGAGCCCGAAGAACAGCGCCAGGATCGGCGCGGTGACGAAGGAGGGGATGGCAATGCCGGTCATCGCCATCGTCATCGTGGCGTGGTCGAATAGCCGGTTGTGCCGCAGCGCGGCGACGATCCCGCAGGTTCCGCCGAGCAGCAAGGCAACGAGCATCGCGGTGAAGCCGAGCTTCGCGCTGACCGGCAGTCCGATGGCGATGAGCTCGGTTACGTTGAAGTCCTCGTAGACCAGGGAGGGGCCGAAATCGCCCTGGAGCACGTTGGCGAGGTAGATCCGGTATTGCTCGAGCAGCGGCTGGTCGAGCCCGTAGGCGCGGTAGAGGTTCTCGAGCACTTCGGGATCGAGGTCCGCTTCGGTGTCGAAGGGCCCGCCGGGCGCCGCGCGCATCAGGAAGAACGATGCGGTCGCGATCGCGAGGAGTGTCGGGATCGCGACGGCGAGCCGCCTCAGCGTGTATGCGAGCATCCGCCGGAGCATAGCAGGGACATTCGGGGCTCGCCGTTCTTCGCCCCCCTTCCTTCCGGGAGACGCATTAATCCATCCATGGAGCTTGGTTCCGCTCTGACGGCAGTGCCGCCAGTGGCTCACACACTCCCGGAAGGAAGGGGGGCGAAGAACGACTTGGGCCGGCGCCCGCTGGGAGTTAGGGCGGCGCCCTGGCTACTGTTTTACGCGATAGAGGAAGCGGGTGGCGGTCATGCCGCGCGAGTTGGGCGTGTAGCCGCGGATGTCCGGCGCCACCAGGTTGCGGTGCACCATGAAATACATCGGCATGACGGGGAAGTCCGCCAGCGCCAGCGCTTCGGCCTCGCGATACGCCGCCAGGCGGGCGTCGGGGTCAAGCTGCGCCTCCGCCGCGGCGATCAGCCGGTCATACTCGGGATTCGAATAACCGGAATAGTTGGTCGTGGCGCCGGACTCGAGAATGAAGAGAAACGTTTCGGGACTGTCGGTGGGGGAGAACCAGGTGAACCGCGCGGCAGTGTAGTCGCCCGTTCCCACCGAGCGGTAGAGCGTGCCGAAGTCGGTGAACAGCAGTTCCGTGTTGACGCCGATTTCACGCCAGATCGCCTGCAGCGCGATCGCAAGCCGGCGGTTTTCCTCCGGCGGTTCGTAGCGAAGTTCGAACGTCAGGGGCCGGTCCGGCCCGTAGCCCGCGGCTTCCAGCAGGGAACGCGCTTCCGCCAATCGGTCGGGCATCGGCCGGTGGGCGTAATCCGGCACCGGGTTGTCGTAGTTGCTGACCACGGACGGCGTCATCGTGTAGGCGGGCGGAACGCCGACCACCATGATCCGGTCCGCGATCTGCTCCCGGTCGACGCTGATCGTCAGCGCCCGGCGCACCCGCACGTCGTCGAAAGGCGGCTTGCGGTTATTGAAGGTGATGTAGCTGATGCCGAGCGCGGGCCAGATCTTGAGCTGGCCGGGCAGGTTTTCTTCGATCCACTCCAATCGGTCGGCCGGGAACGTGAGCAGAAATTCGAGATCGCCCGCCAGGTACCGGCGCATGGCCGTCTCCGCGTTGTTGGTCGGGAAGTACTGCACGGTCTCGATTTCAACTTCGTCGGCGCCGTAGAAGTACGGGTTTTTCTCCAGCTTCAGGTATGACTGCGGCACCCATTCGGCCAGGCGGTACGGTCCGGTGGTGACCAGGCGGCCGGGGCGCGACCAGCGGCGGCCGTGCTCTTCAATGACCGCCTGCGGCATCGCCGCCGCCGCAAAGTTGCTAAGCTTCTCCAGCAGGGTCGGGTCGGGCCGTTGCAGCTCGATGACGAACGTGCGCTCGTCCTCGGCGCGAACGCCGAGTTCGGTCGGATCGAGTTCCCCGCTCATGATGCGTCTGCCGTTCCGGATCGAATAGAAGAAAGACCCGAACCGCGTGCGGTTCCCGGGCGTCAGAAGCCGGCGCAGCGTGTAGACAAAGTCTTTCGCCGCGATCGGCGAGCCGTCGGACCACTTGAGGTTGTCGCGCAGATGGAAACGGTAGGTCAGGCCGTCCTCGCTGATCTCCCAGGATTCGGCGGCGCCGGGGATGAGCCGGCCGGCCGAATCGTAGGAGGTCAGCCCGGTGAAGAGATCGCGCATGATCGTCGACGAGGCGCCGGACACGACCTGCGGATCGAGACTGTTCGGTTCGGCCACGGCGCCGCGCCGCAGCGTGTCGGCCGCGCCGCCGCCGGCCAGCAGCAGCGCCGCCGATGCGATCAGCAAGTCTCGGAAGGCGGGCATCGGCCGGTTCACGCCGCAGCAGGCTGCACGTCGCTCGCCAGCAATTTCGCGACTTCTCCCTCCACGGCGGTACCGACGAAAAACTCGGGATCCATGCCAGCGAACAGGCGTGCGGGATTGTGGAACACGAAATCGGCGAAATCCTCGTCGCTCAGCAGGCCGTCTTCGACCAGTTCGTGCGCCTCCACGAGGACGCCGGCCATGTCGGTGACGTCCCAGTGGCCGAAGTCCGACGAGAACATCGCGTTCAGCTTGCGTCCGCCCGGCAGGACCCGCGTGTCGAATGCGGTCACGTTCATCCGGTCGTCCGCCTCGCAACCGTAGTAGAAGTTCGGCACCAGCCGGTCGAGCAGGTCTTCGACGCTGTTGACGTTGGCGGCCGCGAAGTCGTCGACGCCGTCGCGCTCCACCACGTTGCGCAGGATGGCGCCCTCGGGCAGGCGTCCCGACAGGACTTCGCCGCCATATTGCTCGAACAGCGACCCCATCAGCTCCCGGTCGATCCTGGCCGGGTTGAACTGTTCGATGGCCTCGGCGCTGCGTTTTTCCCAGCGCTCCTTCAGGTCGCAGACCAGGCTTGCGCCCCAGGCGACGCCGCACTCCAGGAACGCGAAATTGAGGTCCGGGAAACGGTGCGTCACGCCGCCGAAGAACAGCGCCTTGGCGAAGGCGTGGCCGGCGTCGGCGAAGTGCCCGGTCTGGTTGTACATGTAGTTGCTGATGGATCGGCGCATGTGCACGCCCTGTCCGACCGCGTGGGCGGTCACCGGGACCTTGAGGTCCATGCAGCGCTGCCAGAGCGGGTCGTAGTCGAAAATGCTGTCGATGGCCAGCGTGTCCACCCAGAACGCGTAGGGCCTCAGGTTCGGGTCTACTTCCTCGACCGCGCCGATCGGACGTTTCACGAGGTTGATGAACATCGGCACCTTGAAGTTCAGTTCTCCGAGCGCGAAATCCAGCTCCTCGATGGCTTCGTGGGGCGTGTGGCAGGGGATGACCGCCGCCGGCGTCAGGCGGTCCTCGAATCCCCGGTAGATGTCCGCCATCATCAGATTGTGGGCTCGGCAGGCCGCGCGGCGCACCTCGTCGTCGGCGATCTCGGGCAGCAGGAAACCGATCGTGGGATAGACCACGGCATAGTCGATTCCCATCTCGGGAAGCCGCTCGTGCATGAGCTTCGGCAGCATCGCGGTCGCGAGGTCGGTCGTGTTCTCGGCGGGCGCGGCCCAGAAGGCGGGACGGATGAGATTGTGGTGGCGGCGCTGGGCGTGGTCCATTTCATACCAGCTGCGATTGTTCTGGCGCCGGAGGCTCGTAAACATCTTCTCGGACATTTCCGGGCCGCCCACCTGCTTGATGTAGTCGAAAATCACCGGGAACAGTTCCACCATGTGCCCGTCCGTGTCGATGACGGGATGGTCAAGACGCTTGCGAAGCTCGCGTGACGGTGAGGACTTCGCTTTACCCATGACCGTTCCGCTTCTCCACCGGTTCAGGCGGCGGCTTGCACGTCCTTTGCCAGCATTTGCGCTACGTCGTCCTCCACGGCCGTGCCCACGAAGAATTCCGGATTCATGCTCGTGAACAGCCGCGCGGCATGGCGGAATACGAAGTCGGCGAAATCGTCGTCGCTTATCAGCCCGTCTTCGACGAGTTCATGCGCTTCGCTCAGAATCCCGGCCATGTCGGTGACGTCCCAGTGGCCGAAGTCCGACGAGAACATCGCGTTGAGTTTGCTTCCGCCCGGAATGAGCCGGGTGTCGAAAGCGATCGCGTTCATCCGGTCGTCCGCCTCGCAGCCGTAGTAGAAGTTCGGCACCAGCCGGTCGAGCAGGTCCTGGACGCTGTTGACGTGGGCGGCCGCGAAATCGTCTTCTCCGTCGTGTTCCGACACCTTTCTCAGGAAGGCGCCCTGCTGCGCGCGCCCGGACAGGACCTCGCCGCCGTACTGTTCGAACAGCGATCTGAGCAGGTCGCGGTCGATCTTCTCCGGGTTCAATTGCTGAATTCCCTTGGCGCCGCGTTTCTCCCACCGCTCCTTGAGGTCGCAGATGAGGCTGGCGCCCCAGGCCACGCCGCATTCCAGGAAGGCGAAGTTGAGTTCCGGGAAGCGGTGGGTCACGCCGCCGAAGAACAGCGACTTGGCAAAGGCGTGACCCGCGTCGGCGAAGTGCCCGATCTGGTTGTACATGTAGTTGCTGATCGACCGGCGCATGTGCATCCCCTGTCCGACCGCGTGGGCCGTGACGGGGACCTTCAGGTCCATGCAGCGCTGCCAGAGCGGGTCGTAGTCGTAGATGCTGTCGTAGGCCAGCGTGTCGATCCAGAAGGCGTAGCGGGACATTTCCGGAGCCTGCTCTTCGACCGCGTCGATCGGGCGGCGGACCAGGTTGATGAACATCGGCACCTTGAAATTCAGTTCTCCGATGGCGTAATCGAGCTCCTCGATGGCCTCCTCGGGCGTCTGGCAGGGAATGACGGCCGCCGGCGTCAGGCGGTCCTCGAAGCCCCGGTACATGTCCGCCATCATCAGGTTGTGGGCCCGGCAGGCCGCCCGCCGGGCATCATTGTCCTTGATGTCGGGCAGCGCGAAGCCGATGGTCGGATATACGACCGCATAGTCGATGCCCATTTCCGGAAGCCGCTCGTGCATGAGCTTCGGCAGCATCGCGGTCGCCAGGTCGAGCGTGTTCTCGGCCGGCGCCGCCCAGTGGGCCGGCCGTATGAGGTTGTGGCGCCGGTGCGCGGCGCGGTCCATTTCGTACCATTTCAGCCCGTCGCGCAGACGCAGGTCCGTGAAGGCCTGCTCGGTCATTTCCGGTCCGCCCACCTGCTTGAAGTAGTCGAAGATCACGGGTGAAAGTTCAAGCATGTGCCCGTCCGTGTCGATGACGGGGTGGTCCAGGCGGGCGCGAAGCTCGCTGGATGGTGAAGGTCTCGCTTTACTCATGGTTCGCCTCCCGGCTGAATTGTAAGCTGCGCCCGCGGGAACGGGCGCCGGGTTGCGCCGAAACGCAAAGGGGTGGAAAAATGGCTCCCAACGGGGCAGGAGGAGGAAACAGGCATGAAGCAGGCGCGGAGCATCCTATGCGTTGTTTCCGCGGCGCTATTTCTTGTCCCGGCCGCGGCGGCCGAAGAGCAATCGCCTCGGCGGGACGCGCCACAGGCGGGCGAATCCTTCTCCGATCCGCTGTCTTCCGGGGGCCTGGGGCCGGAAATGGTCGTGATTCCCGCGGGCGGGTTTTCGATGGGGTGCGTCTCGGGGCTTGATTGCTACGATGACGAGAAGCCGGTTCATCAGGTGACCATTTCCGAGCCGTTCGCGGTATCGAAATACGAGATCACGTTCGAGGACTACGACCGGTTCTCCGGACCCGGCACTACCGACGACCAGGGCTGGGGCCGCGGGCGGCTCCCGGTGTTGAAGGTCAGCTGGAACGACGCGAAGGAATACGTGGCGTGGCTTTCCGCGCAATCCGGCCGGCCGTACCGGCTGCTGTCGGAGGCCGAATGGGAGTATGCGGCGCGGGCCGGCTCGGCGACGAAGTACGCCTGGGGTAACTCGATCGAAGACAACCGCGCCAATTGCTACGGCTGCGGCAGCCAGTGGGACTACGAGCAGGCGGCGCCGGTCGGCTCCTTCGAGCCCAACGCGTTCGGTCTTCACGATGTGCACGGCAACGTTTACGAATGGGTTGAGGACTGCTGGAACGGCAGTTACGAAGGCGCTCCGACGGACGGCAGCGCGTGGCTGAGCGGCGACTGCGGGCGCCGCATCGTGCGTGGCGGCGCCTGGGACGACTTTCCGGATGATCTGCGCATCGCGCTTCGCGTCAGCGCCGCCCCCGACCGGCGCGACAGCTATTACGGCTTCCGCGTCGCCCGGCGGCTTGGTCCCTGAATGTCGGCCCCTGAATACTGATAGGCTTCGCTCCATGAGCTACCTGGTCCTGGCGCGCAAGTGGCGCCCGCGAAAGTTTTCGGAGGTCAAGGGCCAGCCGCATGCGGTGCGCGCGCTGACCAACGCCATCAGCGCCGAGCGGGTGCATCACGCCTGGCTGTTTGCGGGCACGCGGGGAGTCGGCAAGACGACGCTGGCGCGGATTCTCGCCGCGGCCCTGAATTGCCGGAAGGGCGCGGCGCCGGAACCCTGCGGCGAGTGCGAGAGTTGCACGAGCATCGAGGAAGGCAGTTTCGTCGACCTCATGGAAGTGGACGCGGCCTCGCGCACCAAGGTCGAGCAGACCCGCGAACTGCTGGAAAACGTGCAGTACGCCCCGGCTTCGGGCAGTTACAAGATCTACCTGATCGACGAGGCGCACATGCTGAGCGCTTCGTCGTTCAATGCGCTGCTGAAGACGCTCGAGGAGCCGCCGCCGCACGTCAAGTTCCTGCTCGCGACCACCGAGCCGCAACGGCTGCCGGTGACGGTGCTTTCGCGCTGCCTGCAGATCAACCTTCGGTCCATGGACAGCGAGACGATCGGCGATCAGCTCACCGCCATTTGCAAGGGCGAGGGAGTCGAAGCCGAGCCGGGGGCGCTTGTCCGGCTGGCCCGGGCCGCCAACGGCAGCATGCGCGACGCGTTGAGCCTGCTGGACCAGGCGATCGCCTACGGCGCCGACGCGGTGCGCGAGACCGACGTGGCCGACATGCTGGGCGGGGCCGACCAGCCCAGCATCGTGCACCTGCTCAACGCGCTTGCCGGGGGCGACGGGGAGGCCCTGCTGAACGGCGCCAGGGAGTTGCGCGAACGCCTCGCCGATCCGGCCAATATCCTGGCGGAAATGGCGGCGGCCCTGCAGCGGCTGGCGCTGCTGCAGACCGTGGGCGAAGGCGTGCTGGACGAGGATGACGACGCCGAGATGCTTGCGCCGCTGGCCGAAGCGCTCCCCGCCGACCAGGTTCAGCTGTGCTACGAGATTGCGATACAGGGACGAAGCAAGCTGGCGCTCGCGCCGGACCCGGGCCTTGGGCTGGAGATGACGCTGCTGCGCATGCTGGCGTTTCGGCCGGTATCGGCGGCGAAGGCGATGCGGTCCAGCGCGCCTTCCAGGCCCGCACCCGCGCCCGAAGCGCCTGCCGCAATGGCCCCCGAAGTGCCTCCCGCTTCCGTGCCGGAAGCGCCTGCCGCACCCACTCCCGAAGCGGCTCCCGCTTCCGTGCCGGAAGCGCCTGCCGCGCTCGCGTCGGACGCGACTGAAGAGGTTGGGACGCGGGAGGAGGTCAGCGCGCCTGTTGGCGAGGAGGCCTTGACCCCGGGGGAGTGGCCGGAAACGGTGGCCGGACTGGGTCTGGAGGGACTTTCGGGAGACATCGCGGAGCACAGCGAGCTGGTGGACGCCGGCGGTGGATGCCTGCGGCTTCGCCTGGACGGCGCGCACGAAAACCTGCTGACGGAGGATGTCCGGCAGGAACTGGCATCAGCGCTTCTGGCTGCACTGCCGGATGTTCGGAAGGTCGAGATTGAAATTGCCGGCGCCGGTAAAGGGGATACTCTGGCCGCCCGAAACCGGGCGGAAGAGCGCCGGCGCCAGCAGCGAGCCGAGGAAGAGTTCAAGGCGGATCCCTTCGTTCAGGCGTCGCTTGAGATATTCGACGCGACGATAGAGGTTGGATCCATCCGCCCGGTGGATCAGGCCGATGGGGCTGATTCGAGGGCGGGACGCCCTCGCTCCCAGGTCGAGACGTGACGGCCAGTGTCTTTCCGCCGCGGCTGGCGGAACTGCTGGAAGCGCTGAAATTCCTGCCCGGGGTAGGGCCGCGGTCGGCGGAGCGCATGGTCCTGCACATGTTCGCCCGCCAGCCCGAAGGAGCCCGGCGGCTGGCGCGCAGCCTGGCGGAAGCGCTGACTTCGGTCCGGCCCTGTTCGCGCTGCGGCATGCTCGCCGACGGCGACCTGTGCCTGATCTGTCAGTCGACGGGCCGCGACCCCAGCCAGTTATGCGTGGTGGAATCGCCTTCGGACCTGGCCGCGGTGGAGTCTTCGGGCGCCTATCGCGGCCTCTTCTTCGTGCTGTCGGGCCGGCTCTCGCCGCTGGACGGCATCGGACCGGAGGAACTGGGTCTTGAAAAACTGGAGAAACGGCTGGACGAAGGCGTGATCAGGGAACTCATCCTCGCCACCAGCGCCACGGTGGAAGGCGAGGCCACCGCAGCCTATCTGGGCCGCATGGCGCAGCGCCGCGACATCCGGGCCACCCGCATCGCGCAGGGAGTGCCGTTGGGCGGCGAGTTGAGCTACGTGGATTCGGGGACGCTGTCGTCGGCGCTGGCCCAGCGGCGGCAGGTGGACTAGATGGAACCAGCGCGACGCGTTACGCCGCGAAAATTCCTACGGAGAAGTCTATGAGTGAGGAACATGTGTCAACGATGCAGCCGTTTGCGGCCGGGGACATTTTTCTCGGCTGCACGTTGCTGAACGATCCACACGACGATCACGCAGGAATCGGCCGGATTCTTCAGTACGACGCCGACTGCAATCCCAAGGGCGTTCTCTACACGGAAGGCACGCGCCACCTGGTCGGCGGGCTGGCGGTCGATCGCGACGGGGTGCTGTGGGCCTTCGACGATCACCTCGTCATTCACGTGGACCCGACCACCGGACGCCAGCTGCCGGTCAAGGATTTTCTGCCGCGCGTGTACCGCAGCGCCAGTTTCGCCTCCGACGGCAGCGTTTACCTTGGCGAACATCTGTGCGCGGAAGCACCGCCCCCCGGCATCGAGAACCTGACGACAGTCGAGTTTCCGAGGGTTCCGGACAGCGGCGTGCTGGGCTACGGCAACATCTATCGCTACAACGCCGACTGGGAGCTGGATTGCGTGTTCGAAGTCGAGAACGCTCCCGAACCGACCCGCTTCAAGGGCGTAACCCATTCCACGCTGCATCCGGACGAGCGGTTCATCACCTACACCACGGAACTGGGCAAGCGCGTCATGCGCTACGACGTGGTTGAAGGCCGGCAGATGGACGACCTCGTGACCTACCCGGGCGAGGACATCAGCGACGGCCTGTTCGCCATTGCCGTGCGCTACCTGCCCGACGGGCGGCTGCTGCTGACCCGCGGTCGCACGATGGAGATGCTGGACGAGGAGGGCAGGGTGATGCGCGAGTACGAGCTGCCGGAATACGGCTGGTCCGACGTCTCGTCGTGCGGCGATCCCCGTTACGCGCTGCTGAGCAACATCTTCACCGGGATCATGCTCAAGATCGACCTGGAGACCGGGGAGTTCGTCGGCCGCATCGACACCGGCCAGAGCAAGCCCTTGCGGGCGCTGGCCGGCGTCGCCGAGTTTCCCGGTTAATCGGGGAATCCGGGAGTTGCGCCGGTGACAGCCCCGCGGGCCTAAACGGAAGCGGCGAGTTCCTCGAACTCGCGCAGCAGCGCGAGATAGCCGGCATGCCGCCCGGCCGGCAGCCGCCCCGCGGCGACCGCTTCCAGCACCGAACAGCCCGGTTCGTTCCGATGCCGGCAGTTGGCGAAGCGGCATTCCTGGGCCGGCGCGGCAAACTCCGGGAAACCGGCCTGCAGTTCGCCGTAATCGGTCAGGACAGGCATAAGCGAACGCACGCCCGGCAGGTCCATCGCGCGACCGCCGCCGGGCAGGGAGTACATCATCGCCGATGCCGTCGTGTGGCGTCCGCGGCGCGTCTTTTCCGAAAGCTCGCCGGCATCGGCGGCCTCGCGGCCCAGCAGGGCGTTCACCAGCGTCGATTTGCCTCCGCCGGACTGTCCAGCGAACACGCTGGTGTGCGCCTTGAGGCGACGCCTGAGCCGCCTGATCCGCGCACCCTTCAGCGCGCTGACCGTAACGATGTCGAAACCGGCGGCTTCATATTCGCGCAGGCGAACGGGCTTTCCACGTTCCAGATCGATCTTGTTCCAGACGATCAGGCCCTCGGCGCCCGATCCGGCCGCCGCGCACAGCAGCCGGTCGACGAGTTCGTAGTCGGGCGCGGGCTCCGGCGCCGCAACGATCGCCAGAAGCGAAAAGTTGGCGGCCACGACCTCGGTGCGCTCCCTGGCCCCGGTTCGCGAAAGCTCGTTGCGGCGCGGGAGGATGTCCCGCAGCAGGGCCGGCGAATCATCGGCGCGGAGTTCGAACCGGACCTCGTCGCCGCAAACAGGCTTGTGGCGGCGGCTTGCCGCAAGATAGGGCAACTCTTCGCCGGTCGCGGCCTCGATGTGGCCGCGGCGGCCGTAGCAGGCCGTAACCAGCCCGATACCTGGAGAATTTTTGTGAACAGGCACCGGTTTCGGCATATTGAGGCTAGAATCCGCGCCCGAACGACTCGGGAGGTTTACTTGGGCAAGAAAGATTCACGACTGGCATGGATCGACCTGGAAATGACCGGGCTGGACCCGTTGCGGGACCAGATCATCGAGATTGCGACGGTCGTAACCGACGGGGACCTCGAGACCGTGGCCGAGGGGCCGAACATCGTCATCCATCAGCCGCGATCGGTGATGTATGAAATGGACGACTGGAACACCCGCACTCACACGGCTTCGGGACTGTTCGCCGAGGTTCTGGACAGCCGGATCAGCACCGAGGAGGCGGAACGCACGACGCTGGAGTTCCTGAAGGAGCATTGCCTGCCGAAGAGTTCACCGATGTGCGGCGCCAGCATCTGCCAGGACCGGCGGTTCCTGTCCCGCGCCATGCCCGATCTCGCGGCCTTCTTCCATTACCGCAACCTGGATGTGAGTAGCGTCAAGATCCTTGCGGGACACTGGAGTCCCAAGGTGCTCGACGGGGTCGAGAAGGACGACCGGCACCGCGCGAAGAGCGACATCCTCGCATCGATCGCCGAACTCAGGCATTACCGGAAAACGATGTTCCGGTCAGGCTGAGGCGGCGGCCACAAACAGCCCTACCACCGCGACCATTCCCCCGAACCAGGCCACCGAGCGGGCGGTGGAGCGATCCAAAACGTAGAACACGCCGTGCAGGACGCGCGAAACGATGAACAGCGCGGCGAGCAAGTTTGCGATCAATTGGTTCGCGCCCACAAAATGCGCGGTCAGCACGGCGGCGGCAAAAGGAGCGAAAGCTTCCCAGGCGTTGCTCTGCGCCCATATGGCCCGCTGCCTCCAGCCTTCTTGCGCAGCCATCCATTCCCGCGGACGGGAATTGCTGTAGCCCCCTCCCCACTTCGACAGGCCGGCCCAGAGCAGCGGCAGCCACAGGCCGACGAAAACGCACCAGAGCGCAAAGGTCATGGGCGGGGACTCATGTCGCTACTGCGGTTTGCGACTCCGACCCGGCCCTGTGCCGGGCCACGAACCATGCCAGTCCGCCGAGAAACGCCAGCAGGATGAGCACGTTGGTGAAGGGGAAACGGAACGGGTAGATCCACGGCTCCGTATAGAGCTGCCACGCGGACCCGGCTTCCACGCAAAACCACAGCACGTTGGCGCAGGGCACCGCGTAGCGCAGCGCGGCGGCCGGCCGCCGGAAGGGCAGCATGCGGAAGAACAGCAGCCACAGCCCCCAGAGCAGCACGGCGCACACGACGACAATCGTCGCAGGATGAAACGGCCCGAGCACGCGCGGGTCGAACAGCCACAGGATCAGCACGTAGAAGAACCAGTTGATCATGATCACTTCCAGCGCCACGATGCGCGAAAACTGGCGCTTGTAGCCCGGCGTACGGCGCGCCGGCGTGAGCTTGAGGTTGCGGTGGAACCACATGAACATGCGGCAGTGCGTGTCCTTGTTCGACCCCAGCCAGATCAGCAGGGCGACCAGGATCACGGCGGTGGCCTGCAGCAGCAGGAGGTTGGCGGTGAACAGTTCCACGCCCATGAACATGAGCTTGGGCGGATTCAGCCAGTGACCCATGAATTCGAACGATCCTTCCATCCAGCCCAGCCAGATCAGGCCGCCTCCCATGAATCCCAGAATCGTGGCCGGGAGGTCGTCGGCCTTGAAGCCCTTCCAGACCATGATCCAGCCGGCCAGGCCGACGAGGAAGCTCACGAGATAGGCGGGCACGACCGCCATCTGGCCGTATTGCAGCACCATCAGCGTGTGCGCGAGCGGCGTCCACAGCAAGACCGTGGTCCAGGCCATCAGCCCCAGCAGCGGGGGGCGCATCAGCGCTCCGTTGGCCGTTCTGATCACGGCGTTCATTCGACCCTCCTCCTTTCCTGAACTGCGCTCTCGGAGATTACCGCCGCCGGGACGTGCGTGCAAGCAGTTTCGATTCTGCTATATTCCGGGTTCTCATGCTTGCGCTCACTCAAGTCTCCCGGCAACTGGCCCCGGCCATGCTTCTCGGCAATCGGCCGCTGGGACTGGGCGCGCTGATCGACGTGTACGAACGCAACTACGCCTTCCTGTGGCGGCTGTTCGGGCATGCCCTGCGCGAGCCGGGCTGGCACGTTTCGCACAGCCCCGTGAACGGCGAACTGCACATCGAAGTGGAGCGCAGGTCGGCGTTTACCACGGTATTGCGCATGACCTACCTGTTTCCCGAAGAGGGCGACAGCGAAGCGGAGCCGGATCTGATCGTCAATCTGTACGACGACGCGCGGGTTGCCGAGGTCGTGCACTGGTCGCAGCGCTACGGGACCTGCTGCGAAGCGCCGGGCGGCTTTGCCGATTGCTGGCGGCGCAACTGCGTGCTGGGCAAGTGGCTGCAGTTTCTGGCCGATTCGCATCACGGCCCGATGCAGGCGCGCACGGCCGGCCGGCCGCCGTTTTAGGGCCCGGATCAACAGGCCCTAATGCAGCGAACTGACGGCGGTTGCCCGGGAAGAGGCCGCCTGAAGCCGCAACAGGTCGACGACAACCTGTGAGGCCTGCTCCAGGGCCACGTCCGGCAGGTCCATACCTCTCAATTCCTCCAGGCTTTCGATTGGCGGCAGTTCGTTCTCCGCCAGCCACTCGTTGGTCATGGCCAGCCTTTGCGCCCGGCGGACCTTCTGATCCGCCCGCCGCCGTTCAAGATGGATGGGCTCGGACTTCCGGTCGGTCAGTTCCTGCATGGCCTGTATGCGGCCTTTCAGCAATCGCAGGTCCGGGTCCTCCGATTCACGCCTCTGGTGATTGGCGACCAGCATGCTCAGGGTAGCTCCGTCCACGCTCCCTCCGCGGTACTCGGTTTCCGGGATCGTGTCCCAGGGCAGGGCATTCTCGCTGGCGCTTTCGCCGATGTCCTCCCCGATGACCTGGTTCGGGAACACCAGCGGTAATTCCGCCGCCGCCGCCGAAAGCGTGATGTCGGGCGCGACGCCGCGGTGCTGCGTGCTCTCGCCGGTCACCCGGTAGTACTTGCCCATCGTCAGCGTCAGGCGTCCCGGCATTTCCTCGCCACGCCGGCGAATCTGGTAGATGTTCTGCACCGTGCCCTTGCCGAAGGTGCGCTGTCCGACCACCACGCCGCGGCCGTAGTCCTGGATGGCCGCAGCCAGGATTTCCGACGCGGAGGCGCTGAGCCGGTCCACCAGCACCACCAGCGGGCCGTCCCACACCGTTTGCTGGCGCCGGTTCTGCAGTACCTGCGTGCGCAACTCCGAGTCGCGCACCTGGACCACCGGACCCCGGCCGACGAACAGGCCGGCCAGCGAGATCGCTTCATTGAGGTGGCCGCCCCCGTTGCGCCGCAGGTCCAGGATCAGGCCGGCCGCGCCCTCGGTCCTCAGTTCCCCGATCAGGCGCTTCACGTCGCGGGTCGAACTGGGGTAGTCCTCCAGCCCCGCCTGGCGACCCTCCATGTCGTAATAGAAGTTGGGGATCCGAACCACTCCCACGCTGAATTCGGCCCCCTCGCGCTCGACGTTCAGCAACTCCTTTTCCGCTCCCATCAAGCGAACGCGTCCGCGGGTCAGGTCGAGCATGAACGATTCGTTACCGGCGGCGTCGCCCCCCGGCAGGATGCGAAGAACGACCGGCGTGTCGGAAGGCCCGCGGATCAGCTCCACGACGTCCTCGAGCCGCCATCCCACGACGTCGGTTACCTCGCCCGAGCCGGTGGTGTCCACGCCGGTTATGCGATCGCCGGCGCGCAGCCGCCCATCCTTGTCGGCGGGCCCGCCGGGCAGCACTTCGCGCACCAGAACGTAGTCGTCCTCCGCGCCCAGGGAAGCGCCTATGCCGTGGTAAGCGCGGCTCATCTGGATTCGGTACTCCTCGTAGTTATGTGGCGAGAAGTAGGTGGAATGCGGATCCAGGGTGTGCGTGAAGGCGTTCATGAATACGGAGAACACGTCGTCGGCGTCCTGCCCGTACAGGCTCTTGCGCTGCCGTTCATAGCGCTTGCGCAGCGCCTCGGTGGCCTCTTCGTAACTGCGCTCGTCCAGAATGAGATTGATGAGTTCGTGGCGGACCCGGTCTCGCCAGACTTCGTGCATCTCGTCCTGGCTGGACGGACGTGGCCTGTCCTCGCCGCGGCGGATCCAGGTCCGCTCCGTGTTCAGCTCCGGTTCGGTATCGAGGTATTCCAGCGCGAAGTCGAAATAGCTGGTCATGCGCGCCCGGAACAGCCGGTAGATTTCGAGAACGGGATCCAGTTCGCCGCGCTCCATCGCGTCGTCCAGCCGGGCGCCGTACCGGTCGAGGAAATAGTCCTCCTGGTGCTTGAGGAAATAGAGTTTCTGCCCGTCGAGCAGGTCGATGTATTTGCGCAGCGTCTCTCTGGACAGGCTGTCGTCCACCGCGATGTTCTGGTAGTGGGCCCGCTCGGCATAGGCCACGACGCGCTGGACCGTTTCGCGGTGACCGTCGGTGATCCGCAGGGTTTCGGGCCTGTCGCCGGTCGCGGCGTATGCCTGCGCCTGGACGCCGAGCGCCAACAGCGTTGCAAGGGCCGCGGGAGTCGCCTTTCCTGCCCGGCCCGATGTGCGCGCAGTTATGATTCGCATGCAGAGCAGTCGTTTTTGTTTCCGGCGGATCATACCAGCAGCATGCGCCCCTTCGGTATTCTTCTCGGCGTGTTTCTCGGCAGTTGCCTGGCCATATTCGCCGGGCTTGCCATCGTCTGTTTCACGTTCTGGGTGATCATGGACGACTATCCGCGCCTCGAAGCCGAATTGCCGCTTCTCATCGTGGCAACGGCCATGTTCGGCGGCTGTTCGGCATTGGGCGGAATGGCCATGTGGGGGCACCTGAGCCGGGCGGCCTGGCGGTGGGCGCCGCTCTGCCTGTTCTGGGCCTCGCTGGCGGGCGTAGGCGCCTACTTCTGGCCCTAGTGGATAGCGTCGTGGTTACGTCGACGCGCAGTCGCTTTTGCACTGTCCTTCCGGGAGACGCATTAATCCATCCATGGAGCTTGGTTCCGCCATCCCTGGCTCACACACTCCCTGAAGGACAGTGCAAAAGCGACTGCGAAAATCGCAAGCTGCTCCAAGGAAGTCTCTAACGTACGAATTTGCGCCAGGCGCGGAAAGCGGCCCAGCCGATCTGGAACATGAGCAGCGGCCCCAGCAGGAAGATCAGCCCGGCGCCCCCGAACCCGAACGCGTCGCCGTAGATGCTGGTCCAGAAAACCAGCAGACCCCCGGGGTCGCCGTATTCACCCGCGGCCTTTTCGCCCAGCCAGTAGGCCACGATCGGGCCGGCCAGCAGTCCCAGCAGCAGCGCGCCGGCCGAACCGGCGATCCACGGCAGCGTTAATCGCCTGAGCATTCCCACGGCATCCGATTGTGCGCACTCGTGTGCTGTCCCGCAAGCACGTTGCCTTTAGAATGCAACTTCGTTTCGAATTGCATGGGAGGAGGAACCATGACGAAGGGGACAGGCATCGACCGCAGGAGTCTGCTGCGGGGCGCGGCCCTGACGGGTCTGACGGCGGCCACCGGCGGTATCGCGGCGCGCAGGGCCATGGGCGCGGAGCACGGCGGCGGGGAAGACGTATCCGTTCACGCCGACGGCACCTACGCTACCGTGCCGCTGGCCAGCGACAACGTGCGCCTGGGTGTCGTGCAATCGGTGGTTCGGCCGGTCGACGAGACCAACCCGGGGCCCGGCAAGCGCCGCAACCTGAACCATATGCTGGATCTGATCGACATGGCACAGGGTTCAGGTATGCCGAAGAACATCTTGTTTTTCCACGAGTTTCCGATAACGGGTTTTCGGTTCCACTGGAATCGTGACGACGTGCAGCGCATCGCCATCGAAGTGCCGGGCGAGGAGACCGAAGAGATTTCGAAGAAGGCCAGGGAGTACGGCTGCTTCATCGTGTTCGGCAGCTATGTGAAGGACAGCGACTGGCCCGGGCACAACCTGTCCATCACCACGATCATCGGCGATGACGGCGAGGTGCTGGCGCGGCACTGGAAGGCGCGAAACATCAAGGGCGTGTTCCAGGCCGGCGCGCGCACGATCGAACTGATGACCACGACGATCTACAACGTCCTCGATGAATACGTGGAGATGTACGGCGAGGACGAAGTGATCCCGGTCACTCGCACCAAGTACGGCAATATCTGCACCACCGCGGTGCAGCGCGAGCCGGAACTGATTCGCGCATTTGCGTTGAAAGGCTGCGAGCTGATGTTGCGCACCGCCACGGGAGGCTTCAACCACATCGACGTGCGGTCCGGCGCGATGCACAACGGCATCTACACGGCACTGGTCAACAACGCCCATTCGCCCGGCACGCCCGGCATATTTGGCGATACGGGCGGCGGCGGGTCCGGCATCTGGGGACCGGGGGGCGAAACGCTGGCGGAGGCCAGGAGCGGCTTCGAGCAGCCGATCAGCGCGACGATCCCGCTGGCGGCCTACCGGGCGCGCAACAGGATTCCGGACGTGCACTGGGACCTCTACCGTCCCGTCTACGACCGCTATGTGCCCAAGTTCGGGCCGAACCTGTTCTCGGAGTACCTGCCGGCCGACCTGGACGACGCAGGCGTCTACCTGTCCGACAAGTCCCGCTGGAAGTAGCTCCCACCGTAGCCCCTTTGTGTGCCTCCTTCTTGCGGGAACGTTGAAGCAGGGATAGCGAGAATCGAGCCAGGATGGCGCTTCCCGCGAGAAGGAGGCACACAAAGGGGCGGGATCAAAGCACCCCCCGTTTCGGCGGAGATCAGTCGAGTTCGAGGTAGTCGCGCAACTGGCTTGCGAGGCTGTCGCAGGCCTTCTCGCGGGTGCGCGCAATGATCGGAACGGGGATGACCAGCGCGGGTATGACGGACGTGCCGCGCACGTTCGCCTTCATCGCACCCATGTCGCTGAGTTCGTCCATGTCCCAGACCGACGCGGTGTATTCGGAGTTGTTCTGCCACCAGGCCACCCCGAAGCAGCCCGCGCCGCCGGGACCCGCCGCGCAGGACAGGCTGCCGCCGCTGCCCTCCCGCAGCGTCTGTCCGCTCAGCCAGACCATGTAGCGCACGCCCTTTCGGCGGATCACCTCGCCCACGCCGGGCCTGCCCATGAATTCGCTCAGATCGGCGCTTTCGCGCGGCATCGTGCGCGGTTCCAGCCAGGGATAGAGCTCATCGACGAATTGGCGCTCGGGATGGACATTCGGCCGTTTCGCGCTGGAGCGGAGTTTCTTCGAGACGCAACTGACGAAGGCCTCTTCGGTACGGTTTCCCGCCAGGTAACTGGTCCGGAGCAGGACCAGCGACTCTGCGGCCTCTTCGGCAGGCGCCGGGGATGGCGCCGCTCCCGCCGCCAGGCCGAGCAGAACCGCCGGAGCGATTGATCGCATCCAACGCACGGCCCTTTTCCGGTGAATCATGATCGGCTCCCGACAAGGGCAAGGATAGCAGCGTCCTGGCCAAGTTCCTGCGTCAGCGTCGCCCCGGCGTCGCGCAACGCGTATTCGGCCGCTTCGCTGAGGTTTCTGCCCAGTCCTCCGCCCCCGTGCGAGCCCTCGCCGTAGCCGGGAATCTTGAGGCGGGTCAGGGGCGCGCCATCGGCCGCGGTGATGCGGATGTCGAATTCCACCCAGGCGGCCGGAATGTCCACCTTGGAACGCCCCGGGACGCCCAACTCGAAGCGGATGATTTCCGGTTCGATGATCAGGTCGGGGGCCGGTCCGGCGCCGTCCGTCGGAACCAGCGTCAGGCAGGAGCCGAGGACGCTGTCGAGCATTCGTATGCTCGGGAGGCCGAGCGCGATGGTCCAGCGGGTAGTGTCGAGCGCTTCTTCCACGTGCGAGAACTCGCTGAGGCTTGCCGGGTATTGCACCTGCGCGGTCAGCGGCAGGCGCTTGGTCATGGGCGCAGGGAAATTGGCGCTCAGGTTCACGGTTCCGCCGCATCCCGCAAGGGCTACGGCCACTGCGCCCAATGCCGTCACGGACCGCATTCGGAACCTCGAGAAGCCTTTTTTCGTCACGTGCTTGAGTATACTCCCCGAACCCTTTAGCAAGCGTTGCCGGCAGCCATATGAACGTAGAAGATTTTCTCCAAAAGGCCAGCGAGGCGGGAGTGCCGCCGATGAGCGGCGGTCGCCTGGTGGCGCGGCGGCTGGGATCCACGCACGAGATGTGCGATTTGCTGCTTGGGCTGGTGATTTCGGAGCAGAAGACCTGCACCTATTCGCTGGTTGAGCTTCTCGAGGACGAGGGCGGGCTGCTCGAGCCCGGCGACCGGATCGTGTTCCTGGACGCCGACCAGCACCCGCGCTGCGTCGTCGAACTGGATGAATGCGAGCAACTGGCTTTCGACGAGGTGAACGAGCGGCACACGGCAGGCGAGGGTCCGGCGGCGCGCGACGTTAAGGTGTGGCGCAAGATTCACGCCGCCTACTGGGGCAAGTGGCTCAAGTCCCGGGGGCAGGAGTTCCACGAGCAAGTGCCCGTCATGTGGCAATCGTTCCGCCTGCTGTACCCGCGACCGGATTCGTCGAAAGAGGCATGAGCCCGGACGAAATCCGGGCCGCCGCGGAGGGTTGGCTCGCCCAGTACCCGGCTGCTGCTGCGGCGCTGGCCGTTCTGGCCCTGGCGCTGGCGGCGCTGATCGCGGACTGGCTGGCGCGCCGCGTGATTGCCGCGGCAGGCCGCCGCCGGCTCAAGTCCTCCGCCTCCGGCCCGTTCGCCACGGCGCTGCTGGAATCGCGGGTGCTGCTGCGTTTCGCGCGCCTGGCGCCGGCGCTGGTCCTGTTCTTCGGCGTACGCGCCCTCGAACCGCAACTTGGGGCGAGCTGGACCCGCGCGCTTGGCGTATTGGCCTTTGCATGGGTGATCGTGGCCGCGATCGCGGGCGGCGTTTCGGTGCTCAAGGCTGCAGGTCTATACCTTCAGAGCACGCCCGGCAGCCACGCGCGCCTGCCGCTCAAGGGCTACGCGCAGGCCGTCTCGCTGGTGCTCTACATCGTCGCCGGCCTGGTGATCGTGGCCTATGCGGCCGAAGTGTCCGTCTGGCTCCTGCTGAGCAGCCTGGGAGCGCTGACGGCCGTGTTGCTGCTGGTGTTCCGCGACACCCTGCTGTCGGTGCTCGCCAGCATCCAGATTTCGGTCAACGACGTGGTGCGGATCGGGGACTGGGTGGAAATGCCCTCGCACAACGTGGACGGCGACGTGGTCGATATCGCGCTGCACACGGTCACCGTGCGCAACTGGGACAAGACGCTGAGCACGATCCCCACACAGGACTTCATCACCGGCTCGTTCAGGAACTGGCGCGGAATGAGCGAGGACGGCGCGCGCCGGATCAAGCGTTCCGTCTACATCGACATGGCTTCGGTGCGCTTTCTCGAGGAGGAGGAAATCGAGCGCTTTTCGAAGTTCAAGCTGCTCGAGGACTACATTCCCGACAAACACCGCGAACTCAACGAGTACAACACCCGCATCGGCGCCGAATCGTTGGCCGTCAACCTGAGGCGCCTGACCAACGTGGGAACGTTCAGGGCCTATCTGTACAACTACATCACGAACCATCCCAAGGTGCATTCCGAACGCACCACACTGGTTCGGCAACTGCAGTCCGGTCCGGACGGACTGCCGATCGAGATCTATTGCTTTGCCGCGACCACCGACTGGCAGGCCTACGAGGACCTGCAGTCCGATATTTTCGACCACATTCTGGCGGTGGCGCCCGAATTCGGGCTCAACGTATTCCAGCGTGCGTCGGGACGCGACCTGCGCGAGACCGCCCGGCCCGTTGTCACGTAATATCAGGAATCCAACTATTGGGAGTGGACCATGTTCATGAATTCGATACTCACGAGCGTTGTCAGCCGGCGCGCGCTGATGGGCGGGACGCTGGGCGGACTGGCCGCGGCGGGACTCACCGCCTGCGGTGCGCCTAACGGCAGCGAGGAAGAACCCGCAGGCGCCGGGGCGGCGGACACCGGCGAGGGCCTGGATCTCAGCAAGCCCGCCGACAATCTCTACGCCTTCGGCAAGATTTGGGGCACCTACGCCGATTCGCCCACCTACGGGGGCTACCAGGGCGTCCAGTTCGCGCGTATCGGCGTGAACAAGCTGGTCCCGCTGTTCGGCTACGTGGGCTGCGGGAACATGCAATGCAAGATCGACGAGAACGGACACCTCCGGATCCGGGGCACCGAGGCGGGCTATTTCACGGATCTGGCAAGCGGCGAAATCATCGACTACTGGGACAACCCCTACAGCGGCGAGCGCGTCGAAGTGGTTCCCTTCTTCAACTACGGCCTGCGCGGGCGCCTGACCGAGGAGATGCCGCGCTTTTCGATGGGCGGCGCACCGGACGACAACACGCTGATGAACGCGGCCGACGCCCGCATGAACGAAGAAGGGGTCATCCCGTTCATCATGCCGTTTGAGAAGGTTCACGATCAGTACCTGCTCGCCTGGGAGTACGCACACGAGTACACCAACCCGGTTACGCCGGAGGGCTGGCCCAAGGCTTCGACCGGGCCCAAGATCAATCCCTCGGAACACTTCGTCTTCTATATTCCCGCGGCGGAGCTGGAAGACCGGAGCAATCCGTCGGCCCGCTTCCACGCCGGCTTCATGCGCACGTCGCCGTGGTGGCCGTGGATGCGCATGGGGCAGACGGACGTGCGCGACGGCGCCCTGTTCGGGCGGATGCACAGCTTCAAGATCTCAGGGAAGCTCGACAATATTCCGCGCGTGGTGCTGGAGCGCCTGGAGCGGGACAAACCCGAGTTGCTTGAGCCGCAAACCGGCTGGGATGGCATCACCAACCCGCGCGGCACCTGGGAATTGTTCGCCGACGAGATTCCCCGGGAGGTCTAGGGGCACGCCATGTTCATGAAGTCCTTGCTTGAAGGCGTTGTCAGCCGGCGTGCGCTGATGGGCGGGGCGCTGGGCGGACTGGCAGCGGCGGGCCTCACCGCCTGCGGCGCGCCGAACGGCAGCGAGGAGGAGCCCGCTGCCGCCGGTGCTTCGGGCACGGACGGCGCCCTGGATTTCAGCAAGCCTGCCGACAATCTCCACGCGTTCGGGAAGATCTGGGGCACCTTCGCCGACAAGCCCGTCTACATGGGTTTCCAGGGCGTTCAGTTCGCGCGGATCGGCGTGAACAAGCTGGTCCCGCTGTTCGGCTACGTCGGTTGCGGCAACAACCAGTCCATGATCGACGAAAACGGCCACCTGTGGGTGCGCGGGACCGAGGCGGGCTATTTCACCGACCTGGCTTCCGGCGAAATCATCGACTACTGGGACAACCCGTACAGCGGCGAGCGGGTGGAAGTGTTCCCGTTTCTGAACGACCGGTTCCGCGGCCGGGTCACCGAGGAAATGCCGCGCTATGCCATGGGCGACGTGTCCGACGACACCCGGTTGAACCCCGCCGACGCGGTTGAAGAAGAAGGCGGCATGATTCCCTTCCTCCTGCCGTTCCAGCGCGTCCACGACCAGTACCTGCTGCCTCTGGAATACATGCACGAGTACGTCAACCCGGTCACGCCCGAGGGCTGGCCCAGGGCCTCGACCGGACCCAGGATCAACCCCTCCGAGCACTTCGTCTTCTATGTTCCGGCAGCGGAGCTGGACGACCGCAGCAATCCGTCGGCCCGCTTCCACGCCGGGTTCATGCGCACGTCGCCATGGTGGCCGTGGATGCGGATGGGCCGGACCGAGGTGAAGGATGCCGCCCTGTTCGGGCGCATGCACAGCTTCAAGATCTCGGGCGAACTCGACAATGTCCCGCGCGTGGTCCTGGAGCGCCTGGAGCGTGACAGACCCGACCTGCTGGAGCCTCAGACCGACTGGGCGGCCCTGGAGCCGATAGGCACCTGGGAGGCGTTCGCCAGGGAGGTCCCGCGGGAGGTCTAGGCGGCGGCGTCAGGCCTTGCCGAATTCGCGGGGGCCGGCGTGGTAGCCCTCCGGATCGGGGTGCAACAGCAGTTCGCAACCGGGAAACTCCGCGAAGATGCGCATCTCCACCTCGTCGAGGATTTCATGGGCTTCCGCCAGGCTCAGGCCGGCGTCCAGCAATACGTGGAACTGCACGATGTAGTTCGAGCCTCCGTGGCGCGTCTTCAGGTCGTGAATGTCGATTACGGCGGGGTGGCTCTCCGCAAGTTCGGTAATGAGCTCGCGGTCCTTGTCGGGAATCTCCCGGTCCATCAGGATGTCCAGCGCGTGTTTTGCGATCTTCCAGACGCCGAACAGGAGATAGGCAATCACCGCCGCTGCCACCAGCGGGTCGGCCAGCCAGCCGCCCGGCCAGGCCGCCACGGCGATCGCCGCGGCCACGCCCAGGTTGATTACCAGGTCGGTCCTGTAATGCATGGCGTCCGCTTCGATTGCGGCGGATCCCGTCACGAGGCGAACGTAGCGTTGAATCCCGAGCAGCAACAGCGTCATTGCGACGGACACCCCCATGACCGCAATGCCGGTCGAGGCATTCTCGACGGCGGCGGGCGACAGGATCCGCTCCACCGACTCCTTCAGCACGAAGACTGCCGATGCGGCGATGATCAGGGACTGCGCCAGCGCCGCCAGCCCTTCCGCCTTGCCGTGGCCGAAACGGTGTTCCTTGTCGGCAGGCTTGAGCGATACCGTAACCGCGAAGAACGTAATCAGCGATCCCAGAACGTCCAGCGTCGAATCCACCAGCGAACTGAGCAGCGACACGGAGTCCGTGGCCTGCCACGCCCAGGCCTTGATGACCACCAGTATTGCGGCGGTGGTCACCGAAGAGTAGGTGGCCAGGCGCAACAACCGGCGCCGCAAGCGCCCCGCAACCATGGGTCCACCGGCTCCCGCGGTCATGTGGAGCAGGCGTTTCAAACGGGTGCGAAGAGAGCGGGACACGGGTGCGTTTGAATCGGTCGCAAAGCGGTACAATAGCCCATCTACGGGGGCGACACGGCTTCGACGTGGGCTGTGAGACCCTTGGTGTGCATGCCGAGGCGCAGGGTTCCTCGTTAATCCGCCTGCAAACCCAATAGTTGCCAACGACGACAACTACGCTCTAGCGGCTTGACCGCTAGCGTTCCTGCCAGGATTTCCTGTGGCCAGGCCGGAGCGTCGCTTGCACAGGATCGCTCGTAGAACCGATCGGCGATTACGAGTTAAGAGATAGCCGATCACAGCGGCAATTCATTCCTGCCCGTCGGAGAATTACCGTCTATCAAGACGCGGCTAAGCATGTAGAGCGCCTTGGGCAGTAGCGCTTGCGGACGCGGGTTCGATTCCCGCCGCCTCCACCAAGTTAAACTATTTTGAATGTTCCATCCTATCGCGGGAGGGCATCATGAATTTGAGAGTTGTGGTTCACGAGGCCGAGGAGGGCGGCTACTGGGCGGAGGTGCCGGCCGTTCCCGGGTGCGTGACCCAGGCGGACACCCTGGAAGAACTGCGCAAGAACATTCATGAAGCGATCGAAGGTTGTCTTTCGGTCGAAGTGCGGGACATTGCTATAACGGAAACCGATCAAATTATTGAAGTTGCGGTGTGAAATCCGTAAGCGGCAAAAGGATTTGCCAAGTGCTTGAATCAAAGGGCTGGCAATTGAAGCGGATACGCGGAAGTCATTTCATTTACGCAAAAGAAGGTCAAGTTGCCCGCATTTCAGTTCCCGTTCATGGGTCTGCAGCGCTGAAACGCGGATTGCAGGCGCATCTTATGAAAATCGCAAAGATAGATGCGAGCGATTTGTAGGAATCCCCGCTGCCGCGACAAATTTGATCGGGCGGTTCGCGAGTTTGAGGAAGCCCTGAAGCCATAATGGGTGCTGCGATGCTCCACCTTTACTTCAACCGTGCCTCCGGTAACGGTTACAAGCCGACACTGCTGCTTGCCGCATTGTTCCTTGCGTCCTCCCTCTCTCCAGCGCAGGCGCAGGACGGGTTTTATTTCGGGTTGGAAATCGGCGCGGCGTCGGCGCCGGGGGTGGATACGTCGATGACCGACAACGACGTGTCAACCCGCTGTGACGGCTTCATCAACAGCGAGGCCTACCTGGAGGACCCGGCAGGCCCCGGATGCGCCGATCCCGCGCCCGGGCTCTGGTTTTTCGAGCATGACGGCGGTAGCGGCATTCTCGCCGGGGTGTCGGTGGGATACCGCCGGGGGAACTTTCGGCTTGAAGGCGAGTACTTCTATGGCGGCGTCGAACACGATTCCACAGACGACTCGGTAATGATCGCCGACGAGGACGCGATACAGCGTCTGAAGCGCGAGCAGGAACTGGCGGTTGTGGAGGCCGTGCTGGGCGATGCCGTTTCACACAGCCTGTTCGCCAATCTGCACTACGACTTCCGTTCGGCATCGCGGCTGACGCCCTATGTGGGCGTGGGCGCCGGATTTTCCAGGGTCTCGCTCGATTACTTCAACCGCTGGGCGCGGCGCATCGATCCGGCGAGCATCACCACTTTCGGCAGCGAACCGCAGGGTCTCAGGCTGAACGAAAAACTGGCCGGAACCACCACCATCGCCAACGCCAGGCATTCCGACACGGTATTCGGCTATCAGCTGGTCGCGGGAGTGGATTACCGGCTACGGGAGGCGCTGAGCATCGGGCTCAAGCTCCGCTGGGCCGACTTCGGCGAATTCGAGCACGAGCGCGAGTGGGACCAGCTGCGCAGCCATGACTCGGCACGCAGCCCCGGCGGCGTCCGGGTGCGGTATAAACTGATGAGCGAAGATCTAAGGTTCCTGAGCCTCGGCCTCAATCTGAAGTACCACTTCTAGCCCTCGAACATAGTACCCATGGCGCGGACCATGAACCGCGCCATGGGTACTATGTTTGGCGAGAGGCGCCGGTGGACGAATTTTCGGAAAGAGTTGCTGTCGTTACGGGCGCGGCAAGGGGTCTGGGGGCCGCCTACGCACGCGCTCTGGCCGAACGGGGCGCCGCCGTCTCGGTGCTGGATGTGTTGGCCGATCAGGCCAAAGGCGTGGCGGAAGATATTGTCTCCAGGGGCGGACGCGCACTGGCCGTGGAAACGGACGTTTCGGACCGCAACGCCTTTGGCGCGGCCGTGGACGCGACCATCAGGGAGTTCGGACTGGTCGACATCCTGATCAACAACGCCGGTTTCGGCACCACCGATCAAACCCATGGGGTGCCGTGGTACGAATGGCCGGGAGAGGCATGGGACGAGGTCGTGGCCGTCAACATGCGCGGGTGCTTCTTCGGCGCCCAGGCGGTCGCGCCTCACATGATGGAGCGCGGCTGGGGCCGTATCATCAACGTGTCATCGGCCACCTTCTGGAGCCCCGTGGCCGAAGCCGCACACTACGTGGCCGCGAAGGGAGGAGTGATCGGTCTCACCCGGGCGCTGGCCAAAGGACTGGGCAATCACGGGGTGACGGTCAATACCCTGGTGCCGGGGCTGACCCGGACCGAGCAGATGGACGGCATGTACCCGCCCGAAGTCTTCGAACAATACGCCAGGATGCGCGCCATTCAACGGGATGAGGTTCCCCGGGACCTGGTGGGGACGGTCCTCTACCTGTGTTCAACCGCCAGCGACTTTGTTACCGGCCAGGCATTCATTGTGGACGGCGGGCATATCTTTGACTGAACACGAAGAGACGATTCCAAATGCGTCCAGCGCATTGTCCGCCGGCGAGCTCGACGGAAAGGTCGCGGTGATCACCGGAGGCGGGGGAGATATCGCCCGCCACTACGCCAGGGCCATTGCCGAAGCAGGCGCGGCCATCGCTCTAATCGACATTATGCCGGACAAGGCGGCAGATGCCGCCGAAGCGTTAACGAATGCGGGATATGATGCCCTGGGCCTGACTGCTGACGTAGGCAACAAGAAACAGCTTCAGGGGGCAGTGGACAGGATCATCGACGGCTTCGGCGGTATCGATATTCTGGTCAACAACGCCGGCTATGCCACCACCATCGACTTTGTGGACATTCCGGAGGAAGAGTTCGACAAGGTCCTCGATGCGAACCTCAAGGGCGCATTTCTGTTGAGCCAGTTGGCGGTTCCCTCCATGAAACAGCGCGGAGGGGGCAAGATTGTCAATCTCACTTCCACCGTGTCCAGGACGGGACCGGGAGACCTGGTCCATTACGTGGCTGCCAAGAGCGGGATCATCGGCATGACCCGGGCCCTGGCCCGTGCCCTGGGGCCTTTCAACATTACAGTAAACGCGCTGGCCCCCGGCATGGTCGCGACCGAACCCATCACCGCTTTGTATCCCACGGAAGTCCTCGACCGCTCCGCCGCGGGCAGAGCCATCCAGCGCTGGGAATACGCGGAGGACCTGGTGGGGACACTGACGTTTCTCTGTTCCCCGGCCAGCGACTTCATGACCGGCCAGACCATCTTCGTCGATGGCGGCCATGTATTCGATTGACCGGCCATGCCCCACGTCACCAACGATGCCCTGAAGCTGCACTACGAGACCGAGGGCGCCGGACGGCCGGTCCTGTTCCTGCACGGCTACACGTCCACCATCGCCCTATGGCACGACCAGGTTCCCGTTTTCCGCCCCCACTACCGGCTGATCCGCATGGACCTCAGGGGTCACGGCGAAAGCGAGGGGACTGGCATGGACGGCTATACCTTTGCCGCCCTGGCCGGAGATGCCCTGGCCGTCCTCAATCGGGAGGGCATTGAACGAGCCACGATCGTCGGTCACTCCATGGGCGGCATGGTCGCGCAGGAACTCCTCGCCCGCCACGGCGACCGTGTGAGCGCTGCCGTTTTCAGCAGCACCACCTGCAAGGCGCCCGCGCGGGAGTACTTTCAGCCGGTCGTGGAGTGGGCCGTAAAGCTGGGCGATATCCCCCCCGGTGAACGCGCCGCCGATCCGCTGACGCGCAGTTGCAAGCCCGTTTCCGAGTCTACCGCCCGGGGCTGCGGGGAATTGCAGATGAATATGGAGAACTTCGCAGACTCGCTGAAAGGCAGCACCACGCCATGTCTTGTCATCCGGGGCAGCGAAGAATCGGCCACCATCGTCAGCGGCTCGTCCATGCTTCTAGACGTACTGCCCATTGCGCAGGAGGCGGTCATTGACGGGGCCGGCCACGTGCCCCAAATCACCCATTCCGCTGTATACAACGACGTTCTGGCCGATTTTTTGCGCCAAATGCACTAGTATTCGGAGGAACACCGTCCGGGGACAACCATGAAATACCTTCCTCTCTTCGTTGCCATGTTGGGCGTGTCTTTTTCGGCGCTTGCGCAGGGACCTTCGCCTATCAGCCTGGACGAGCTTCGCAAGAAATACGCCGGTGACGGCAGCCGGTTCGTGACCATCGACGGCGCCGAGATTCATTACCGCGACGAAGGGCAGGGCCCGGCCGTCGTTCTGCTTCACGCCTCGTACTTCAATCTGCTGTCGTGGGACGGACTGACGGAAGCCCTTGTAAACGACCACCGGGTAATACGGTTCGATTTTCCGAATGTGGGACTGAGCGGGCCGGAGACGAAGGAACCGCCGGGCGGCAGGTTCAACCTGATCGAGCGCAACGTGGAAGTCTTGAGCGGCCTTGTCGAGGAACTCGGCCTTGACCGGTTCGCCCTGGTCGCGACGTCCAGCGGGGGCAGCGTCGGGTTCCGTTACGCGTCCCGGTTCCCGGAAAACGTAACGCGGCTTGTGCTCATCAATTCCGCCGGCATGCCCCGGACGGCGCGCACGGACCCGAACCGGGCGCGTCCGGAAACCGCGCAATGGGACGACATGCCGGTCAGGCCCCGCGAGTTCTGGGAATTTTCGGTCAACCAGAATTTCCCCTCCGATGCCGACGCGCCCGACTGGTTCGTCGATCTCGCGTACGACCTCAACCGCCGCACCGAAACAACGCCGGTCGAAAAGTACTTTTTCGAGACCGGCGATCCCCAGTCCATCCTTTCCGGAATACAGGCGCCGACACTGATCCTTTGGGGCAAGGCGAACCCGACCGTCATGCACCTGGAGGGCGATGTGTTCCAACACTGGATGACCTCCGCTCCGAGCTTCCTCAAGAAATACGAGGGACTGGGGCACTACCCCTATGTCGAGGCCCCGGAGCGGGTCATCCCGGACGTTGCGGCGTTTCTCGCCGGCTCATGGGACGACAGGTTGAGGCAGACGCAGCGGGTCAAGGTAACGCCTTAGGGGGTTGACCTGCCCGATCCGGTGGCGCCGATGGACCGCTCCGCCTGGCCTTGCGGGCTGATCGGCGCGCTGTTACTCGTTTGTGCGCCGGCGGCGGCAAGCGCGGCGGACCCGGTCGAACTGGTAGTCAACCAGGTCGCGCCGCCGAATCACTTCTACCACAGGGACGTACTCGTGCCCTGGGCCGGGGAGGTCGCCCGGGTCACGCAAGGACGGGTCAGGCTGAGGTTCAGCGTGGCGCCGCTGGGCAGCTACCGCCGCAACTTCGACATGGCCTGGGCCGGCCTGGTCGATATCGCCGGCGGCAACCAGAGCTCGACGCCGGGCCGCTTCGTCGTGACGCAGGTCAATGAAACGCCGTTTCTGGCCAGCAGCGACGTCGAGGCTCTTTCGGTCGCATTGTGGCGCACGCACGAACGCTTTCTCCACAGGGCCGAGGAATTCGCGGGGACCCGGTTGCTGGCGCTGCACGCCAGCGGCACCCAGCACTGGTTCACGGTGGAGAAGCCGATTGAGCGGCTTGACGACATACGCGGGCTCAAGATGGCGGCGCCCAGCGACGTGGGCGCCCGGTTGCTGTCCGCCGTCGGCGCGATTCCCGTTTTCCTGACCGCGCCGGAAATCCACGATGCGCTGTCGCGCGGAATCCTCGACGGCGTGAGCATGCCCTACAGCGGCGTTACCCGCCTGGGCCTGCAGCCGTATCTTCGCTATCAGACGCGCCTGGCCGGCGGCGTGGGTTTGAGCTTCGGGGGGTTTTTCCTGACCGCCAATGCTAGGAGCTGGTCGCGCATACCGACCGCTGACCAGGCGGCGATACTCGGGATTTCGGGCGAGGCGTACGCCCGCCGGGCGGCCAAGGTCTTCAACAGGGAAGGGGCGGCGTCGGCGCGGGAAATGCTGGCGGCCGGCATCGTCGATGTGGAGACGGCCGCCGGGTTTGACGACGATCTTCGTGAGGCCACGGCGTTCCTGGACATCGAATGGATGGCGAAGGCCGAGGCCGCGGGGGTGGACGCCGGGGCCGCGCTTCAGTACTTCCGCGAGGAGGTGCGGCGCGAGAGCGAGCGGCTCGGGGGCCCGCGCCCGGCAGGCGAAGTCCCGGGGGACGAAGGCGAGGCCGCGCGGTGAAGCGTTTTCTGCTGCTCTCCAGGCGGGTCCTCCAGTGGCTCACGGGAAGCCTGCTGATCGTATTGATGCTGCTGACCTTCGTCGACGTGATCGGCCGCTACTTCCTCGGGCAACCCGTGCCCGGCGGTCACGTGCTCGTTCAGTGCCTGGTCTGCCTGCTCGTGTTTACCGGGCTGCCCCTCGTGGTCCTGGACGACGAGCACCTGCGCGTGCGCCTGTTTGACCGGCGAATGACGCAAGGGCAACGGAAGTGGCGGGACTTCGCCGTCAAACTCGTCATCGTCGGCGCGCTGGCGGTCCTGGCCGGCCAGATGTTCTGGCAGACGGCGTATTTTTCCGGCAACGGCGAGTATTTCGAGTCGATCCGAATCCCGGTGAGCTGGATGGCGGGCTACGCCGCGGTCACGACCGGCGTCGCCGCCCTTTTCGCTATCGGCAATCTTTTCGTCGGGCCGGGCCCCGGGGAGGAGCAGGCGTGACGCTGTTCGTCGCGGCCGTCGTCCTGCTGCTGTTGCTGCTGCTGGCGGGCCTGCCGATCGCGTTCAGCCTGGCCCTGGTAGGCGTGGGCGGATTTGCGCTCGTGCGCGGTCCCGACGCCGCCTTCATCATGATCGGCCAGGTCGGCCTGGACGCGGCCACGAACTACAACTTCTCGGTCCTGCCGCTGTTCATTCTGATGGGCAACATCATCGGGCGCACCGGGCTTGCGCGCGACCTGTACGCGTGCGCTTACGCGTTTCTCGGCCATCGCCGCGGCGGCCTGGCGATGGCCACGATCGGCGCCAGCGGGGGCTTTGCCGCGATTTCGGGCTCCAGCTACGCCTGCGCCGCTACGATGACGGGGATCTCGGTACCGGAAATGCGCGATTACCGATATGAGCCCGGTTTCGCCGCCGCGTCCGTGGCCGTGGGCGGCACGCTGGGCGTTCTCATTCCGCCCAGCGTGGGCATGGTCTTCTATTCGCTCATTACCGGCGTGTCGCTGGCCAAGATGATGATTGCCGGCATTCTCCCCGGCCTGCTGACAATCGTGCTGTACATGCTCACGATTTCCGCCGTGACCCGCTGGCGCCCCACCTACGGTCCCGCCGGGGAAAGGAGCGGCTGGCGCGTGCGCCTGCGTTCGCTGACCGGAGTCTGGCCGATCCTGGCGCTGTTCACGCTCATCATCGGCGGCATATACGTCGGGGTCTTCACCGCGATGGAGGCGGCCGGCGTCGGCGCGGCGGGCGCTCTGGCGATTTCGCTGATCCGGCGGCAACTCACCGTCGCGGCCCTGATGAAGGCCCTGGTGAGCACCGTCAAGACGTCGGTCAGCCTCTTTCTCGTGTTCCTGGGCGCCCTGTTGTTCGCCAACCTCGTGACCATTACCGGCGTGCCGGTCATCCTGCTGGAGCTGATCTCGGATTCCGGTTTTTCGGCGATGACGATACTGGGAATCACGGTCCTGGTGTTCCTGGCGCTCGGCTGCATCCTCGAGAGCAGTTCCCTGCTGTTGCTCACGCTGCCCATCTTCTTCCCGGTACTCACCGGAGTGGGTTTCGATCCGGTCTGGTTCGGCATATTCGTGATCATCGTCGCCGAGATCGGACTCATCACGCCGCCGGTGGGGATGAACGTTTTCGTGGTCGGTTCGATGCTGCCGGACGTGCCCGTGCAGAAGATATTCCGCGGACTGGGACCGTTCCTGCTGGCGGATTTTCTGCGGCTCGCGCTGCTGATCCTGCTGCCGGCCATCGCGCTGCTGCTGCCGAACCTGATGTCCTGAGCGCCTCCTGCGCACCCGATTGACGGGTGAAAAGGTTTAGCTGTAAAGTGTTTGCGTTTTGATCCATGGAGCCTGCGGTGCCCCGGGGGCCGTCAGGCGCTGCCCACAAGGGGGACCCAATGACCAAAAGGACCGTTTTTTCACTTCTGCCGCTGCTGGCGTTGAGCCTGCCGGCGTCATTGCCCGCGCAGGAGGACGGCGCGCAGGCACTCGACGAGATCATCGTGACCGCGCAACGCCGCGAGCAGACCCTGCAGGACGTGCCGATCAGCATCACCGCGTTTTCCGCCGAGCAGATCGAACGCAGCAATTTCAAGGGCGCCAGGGACTTCCTGGAGATGACGCCCAACGTTGCGTTCACGGCCAACGATCAGCAGGGCAACAAGAACGGCGACATTTCGATTCGCGGACTGGGCGACCTGACCAACGGCGGCAATGAGCGCCTGATCCAGTCCCGGCCCACCATCGGCTATTTCGTCGACGATTTCAGCACCGCCTTCGTGGCCAGCGGCAGCGCCAATCCGCCCCTGGACGACATCGAACGCATCGAGGTCCTGCGCGGTCCGCAAGGGACCTACTTCGGGCGCAACGCGACTGGCGGCGCCATCAACGTCATCTCCAAGAAGCCCGACGAGAACGGCATGGCCAAGGTCCGGCTGGCCGTCGGCAATCACGGCGGCTACGAATACGGCGTGATCGGCAATGTGCCCGTCAACGACGAGCTGTTCGCGCGCGGCGGCGCAGCGTTCACCTCCAGCGACGGCTTCGTGGACAACCTGCATCCCACCGGCAACGACACGGGCTTTGACAATCTCAACATGCGCGCGGCCGTGCGGTGGAAGCCGGGCGACTGGACGATCGACCTGGCGGGGCAGTACATCGAGGAAGAGGACCACCAGCAGGCGCGTATTCCGAGCATGTCCGGACCGGCCGGGTTCCTGTTCAATGCTTCCGGCGGACCCGTGGCGGATGCTCCGACCTGCGGCCTCGGTGCATCGATATTCGCCGAGAACGGCAACAGCGACAAGATGTGCGAAGACCAGCCCGGGTATACCGACGTCGAGAACCTCGTCCTCACCGCGAAACTCGAGTACCTGGGCTCGCGATTCGGCATTACCGCGATTACCGGAATGATCGACAGCGACATGTACCAGTACGAGGACATCGACAACAGCGGCATGGATTTCTTCAACCGGATTTCCGATTACGAGAGCGAGTCCATCAGCCAGGAAGTGCGCCTTTTCTCGACCGAACCCCTGATGATGGGCGCGACGCCCGTGCAATGGATGGTGGGCGCCATCGCCTACGACGATGAGGCCCAGGTGAACAACACGATCATCTCCGGCCACGATGTGATCGAGGCCGGCAGGTTCCCGGGTGGAGGACCGCTTGGCGCCACGACTCCGGGCGACCATCCCAACGAGAACGAAATCACCGTCCAGCGTGACGGCTTCGCGGCCTTCTTCGACCTTGGGTTCGAGGTCACGGACGCGGTAACGGTATCGGTCAGCGGTCGGTATTCGTCCGACGACGACCGGCAGTTCTGGCAAAACACCTATGCGTCCTTCGCCTGCGGCCGCCGCGCGGTGGTCGACGGCGTGCCGGCCCCCTTCCTTGACAATTGCGCGCTGCAACCGGAGCAGAACGTGCTGATCTACACCGGCCCCAACGGCGCTCAATTCACGAGCGGCGGTCGGTTCGACCAGACGATTGACAATCCCTATCTGGATACAAGCAACGACGGCAGCAACTTCTCCCCCCGCGTGGCGCTCAACTGGAACTACAGCGACGATGCGTCGGCCTACGCGACGATCTCCACCGGCTATCGTGCGCCAGGGGCCCGGACGGCGCCCGATGGCGTGTCACGCACCGGCGGTCCAAGCTACGACCCGCGCTCTCAGTTTGACGAGGAAACCGTCACCAATTACGAGATCGGCTGGAAGGCGTTCCTGAACAATCGCCGCACCCAGGTGGAGGCCGCCGTCTTCCGCATGGACTGGGAGGACATGCAGGTGCGCCTGGCCCAGACGCGCTGTCTGCCCGGGCAGGAAATCAGGCCCTCGCCGGCGGACTGCCCGCCCAACGGGACCGGCTTTGCCCCGCTTAACGTGGTGGCGAACGCCGATTCCGCCAGCAGCCAGGGCCTCGAGATCAGCGCCCAGACCCTGGTCGGCGATTCGATCACGCTGATGGCCGCAATCGGATTCATGGACGCCAAGTTCGACAGTTTTGCCAACGCGCCCCAGGGCGACGTGAGCGGCGAGGAATTGCCCAGCGCACCGGAAACGACAGCGTCCGTCTCCGGGCAGTATGACTGGGAAGCGAACGGCTTCAGCGGCTATGTGCGGCTGACGGCAAACTACCGCTCCGAAATGGTCGCGCGTTTCTCGGACATTCCGGCCTCGGTGTTCCCCCGGGTTTCGCCCTCCGCGACGATCGTGAACCTTCAGGCGGGACTGGACTGGAGTAATCACAGCCTGACGCTCAATATGTCGAACCTGCTGGACGAGGACTATTACTCGGGCGTGGACAGCTTCTCGCATTCGGGCGCGGTGACCACGCCCGGCGGCCAGTTCGTCAACCTCGCCTGGACGATGACCGCGGACTTCTAAGAGGACTCTTGCCGGCACGCCACGCACGCGCCCGCCTGCCTGAAATTGCGGCGGTTCTGCTGCTGGCGGCGGGCTGCGCGGGCCCCGATACTCCTGCGCCGGGCAGTCCCGATGCGGGGCCGGCGCGGCCTGCTGGCGGCGGTCCATCCGCCCGGGCCGCAACACCGCCCAATATCGTCGTAATCCTCGCCGACGATCTCGGTTACGGCGATATCGGCGCATACGGCGCCAAGCGGATCAGGACGCCGAATATCGACCGCCTTGCGGCGGCCGGATTGCGGTTCACGCAAGGCTATGCCAGCGCAAACGTCTGCTCGCCTTCGCGGGCGGGACTCATGACGGGCCGCTATGCGATCCGCTCGGGCCTGGCCTTCAAGGTGGTCGACGCGGGTTCAACGCACGGACTCCCGGAAGCGGAGGAAACGCTGGGCGAACTGGTGAAACGGGAGGGCTACAGGACGCTCTACGTGGGCAAGTGGCACCTGGGTAATTTCCCCGAACATCTCCCGCTCAAACATGGCTTCGACGAATTCTTCGGGGCTCCGGCAAGCAACGACATGCCGAATTTCGCGCTCTACGACGGCGACGTCCTGGTCGAGCAACCGGTCGACCAGAGCACGCTTACCCGGCGGTATACGGACCGCGCCATGCGTTTCATCGCGGAGAATTCGGACGCGCCGTTCATGCTGTTCCTCGCGCACACCTTTCCGCACATCCCGCTCTACGCCTCCGGGGAGTTTCTCGGGAAATCCGGGGCCGGCCTGTACGGCGATACGGTTGAAGAGCTGGACTGGAGCACCGGGCAGTTGCTGGCCGCGCTCGAAGAGCAGGGCATTTCGGAGAACACGCTGGTCATCTTCACCAGCGACAACGGCCCGTTCTTCGAAGGCGGGACCGGCGGACTCCGGGGCGGCAAGGGCACCTCCTGGGACGGCGGCTACCGCGTGCCCCTGATTGCGAGCTGGCCCGGGGTCGTCGCTGCGGGCCGCGTGACCGGCGCCATGGCGATGAACATCGACGTGCTGCCGACGATCGCCGACATACTCGGCCTTGAGGCGGCGGCGGCCACGGTGGACGGGCGCAGCCTGCTGCCCGTGTTCCGGGGCGCGGAGGAGTCCGCGCACGATTTCCTCTATTACTTCAACAACGAGCGCGTGGTCGGCGTGCGCTCGCAAGACTGGAAATACGTAACCCACGCGTACTACCTCGGCAGCCTCGGCGCGTTCGAGAAGTTCGACCAGCTGCCAGGTTTTGCCGCGCCGTACGAGATGCTGCTGGACGCCGACGGCATCGACGGCGAGGCCTACAGCTATGCTGACCGCTTTCCGGGCATACTGAACGAACACAAGGAAGCGCTGATGAGCGCCCGGCGGCATTTCGACACGCTGCGCACGCGCGACCTTGAAACAACCTATCCGCAGTAGCGGGGCATTGGGAGGAGCGATGGACTGGAAACGGCTGCTGCGAGGATCGCTGGCCGGCGCGGTGCTTGCCTGCCTGGGGCCGGCGCTCACGGCTGAAACGGATACCGGCCGGCAGCAGCCGGGCGTGCTGGTCGTCCATGCCGGAACGGTGATTGCCGTGCCGGGCAGCGAAGTGCTCACGGACCAGACCATCGTAGTAAGCGATGGAAGGATTGCCGCGGTCCGGGACGGCTTCGTCGATCCGTCGGCCGCGGCGGACAGCGACAGCGCACACGTCGAGTTTCTGGATCTGAGGGATGCCGTGCTGCTGCCCGGCCTGATGGACATGCACGTGCACCTTTCCATGGAGTTCGGCGTCGAAGGCCAGCGCAGTTACGGCGTATCGGACCCGTATGCGGTCCAGCATCGCGTCGCGAAGGACGACGCCTATTTCATGGTGAACGCGATTGACAATGCCAGGAAGACGCTTGAGGCCGGGTTCACGACCGTCCGGAACGTCGGCGCCGACGGTTGGCATATCTTCGCGTTGCGCGACGGGATTCGCGACGGCCTCCTGACCGGCCCGCGCATCATCACCGCGGGACACCATATCCGGCTGGGCGCCGACGAGGGGCCGGGCGCCTGCTGGAGCGTCGAGTCCTGCCGCCGCGCAACCCGCGTGCAGATCGACATGGGCGCCGACCTGATCAAGGTCGTGGCCACATGCAGCGGCTCGAAGCCCTGCGGCAACCAGTTCGCTCCTGCGGTCATTCTGGAGGACGAGTTTCGGGCGATCGTGGAGGTGGCCGGCACCCGTGGGCTGAAGGTGGCCGCGCACGCACACGGCACCGACGGCATCAATCTGGCGGCGCGTCTCGGCGCGTGGTCCATAGAACATGGTTCGTTCAACGACGCGGAATCCCACCGGATCATGCGCGAGAACGGCGTTTACCTGGTGCCGACGCTGGCCGTACAGGACAACATCCGCGCGGACATCGACAGCGCGGACGACGACATGGTCGGCCTGATGCGGAGCTTTCTCGACAATCACGGGCCCCGCATATTCGCCGCGCACAAGGCCGGCGTTACGATCGCGGCCGGCACCGACGCCGGGGTCACGAAGCACGGCAACAATGCGCGCGAACTCGAGTTGTACGTCGAGCACGGCCTGACACCGGAAGAGGCGATCGTTACGGCTACCGTGAACGCCGCGGCGGCGATCGGCATGGAGGACGAACTGGGAACGGTGGAGCCGGGCAGGATTGCCGATCTGATCGCCGTTGCCGGCGACCCGCTAACCGATATCTCGGTGCTCATGAACGTCCAGGTCGTAATTCAGGGCGGCCGGGTCGTCAAGGACACGCGCTGAGGGGCAGATGGACAAGCCGACCGTATTCGACCTGGTTCTGGAGTCGCTGCCGGAGAAAGCCCACCATCGCCGGGCCTGGCTGGGGCTGCTCCGGTGTTTCTCAAGCATCGACCGGGTGCTGATGCGGCGCTTTTCGGAAAAATTCAATTCCAGCCTGCCGCGCTATGACGTCCTGACCGCCCTGGCGCTGTCGCCGAACGGCATGACCATGGGAGAACTGGCCTCCAGCCTGATGGTTACCAAGGGCAACATCACCGGCGTCGTCAGCCGGCTGAAGCAGGACGGCCTGGTCAGAAAAATCACGTCAAGATCGGACCGGCGGATTCAGTCCGTGACCCTTTCGGCCGAGGGCAGGGCGCTTTGGGACGCCATGCACGCCGACTACGACGAAACGGTTTCGGAGATTCTTTCCGGCCAACCCACCGAGGATCTGGACGCGCTGTCCGAAATGCTGGAAAACACGCGCGTCGCCGTCCAGGGCAAAACCCGGGCAGGCTAGTGCCGGTCCTGGGCGCGAGGACGTCTCGTCCTCGGCGATAATTCGCCAATGCAGTGGGTAACACGCCTGCGACGCACGCTGCCCGCGGGACTGGCGATCTCCGCCGCGCTGGCTTGCGGCTGCGTTGGCCCGGCCGCTCCCGGCGCGCCGGGGATGCTGCTGGTCCCGGGCGGAGAATTCACGATGGGCGCCAACGACGGCCTGCCTTACGAGGGTCCGGCGCACACGGTCGCGCTCGATGATTTCCTGCTGGACCGGCACGAGGTCACGAACGCCCAGTACGCCGAGTTCGCCGACGCCACCGGCCATGTCACGGAGTCCGAAAGGCTGGGCTGGTCCGGTGTCTTCGACCCGCGGCGCGGCGGGTGGACCCGGGGCGACGGCGCCGACTGGCGCCATCCTTCGGGACCCGGCTCCTCACATCGGGACATGGACGATTACCCGGTCGTGCACGTTTCCTGGTTCGACGCCGCCGCCTACTGCGAATGGCGCGGTGCCCGGCTTCCTACCGAAGCGGAATTCGAATACGCGGCGCGCGGCGGAGTGGCCGACGCCCGCTATGCCTGGGGAGACCAACTCACGCCCGGCGGAGCGCACCAGGCGAACCTCTGGCAGGGCGAGTTTCCGGTCCGGGACGGGGGACAAGACGGTTTTTCGGGCCTGGCGCCGGTCGGGACCTTTCCTCCCAACGGGTTCGGGTTCCTCGATCTGACAGGCAACGTCTGGGAGTGGGTCCAGGACTGGTACGCAGCGGATTATTTCCTGTATTCGCCGAGAAAGAATCCGAAGGGCCCCGCCGGCGGAACCCAGAAGGTGCATCGGGGCGGGAGCTGGCTGTGCAGCGAGAACTACTGTCGCGGATACCGCCTGGAGGCCCGGATGATGACTCCCCCCGACTCGGGCCTGAACAACCTGGGATTCCGTTGCGCGGCCGATCCGCGAAGCTGAGCCGGTGATACGGGTTCGCTCCGAGCCCGCCCTTCATTGCCCTCTTTCCTCCGGGGGACGCATGACTACTTGAAGCTTGCCCCGGAGGGCAAGAACCCATCCATGGGGCTCGGCGGCGGCTCCTGCCGCCGACGCCCCCGGAAGAAAGAGGGCAATGAAGGGCTCGCGTATGCGTGTTCCTACCAGGGTTTTGCGGTTCCCAGGTAGGCGGCGATCAGCACCATCGCGAGGATGCTGTGGCTGCCCCATTGGGCCCGGCGTAGCGTGGCGATCAGTTGCTGCGGGTCGGGACCCGATTCGGCGGCGGCGTCGACGGACGCGAACCGCACGGCCCGGGTCTGCCAGCGGATCCAGCCGCTCACGACCAGGACCAGTCCGAACAGCAGAACCTTGGCGGCCAGCCAGTTCGTCTGGATCATGCCCTCGCCGGTAAAGCCGACCACGGCGTCATAGACGTTGCCGAGGCCGATGACGATGCGCAGCACGCACTCGAACTTGTAGATGCGTTGAGCCAACTTCGAGGCACCGGTCAACTCGGACATCAGCGCGATGGCCAGCCAGACCAGGCCGACCACCCAGGTGGCGATCAGCCAGCTCGAGGACATCAGCGTGTAGACGCCGAGATCGGTGGCGATCTGAACGCCCAGGGGCAGGAGCAGGACCAGCATGATGGCGGAGACCGCGTCCGCGTAGCGCTTTACGCGCACCGCCAGGGAGCGGGTGGCCTGGCTGCCGGACGGCCCGCCGGCCAACCGCAACGCGTACAGCGCCGGGAGTTCGATACCGACGATGACCGCAAACACCAGTACGTGCAGAAAGTTGAAGATGCCGTATGCAATCATGTTCCGGTCCTGTTTTCTCGCTCGCCGGCATTGTAAGACGAAGTGGCGTTGCAATCGCTTCGGCGCCGTATCGGTTATCGTTTTGCATCGCCGCAGCTTTACGGCCGGGAACATGAACCCGATGAAACGACTCATACCGGCGCTCGCCCTGGCTCTCCTGAGCGCGCAGGCGCTCGCCCAGACGGGGCCCATCGCGGAGATCGGCCAGGGCCGGGTTCGCGGCTTCAGCGAAGACGGGATCCACAACTTCCGAAATATCCCGTTCGCCGCTCCGCCGGTTGGCGAGCTGCGCTGGCGCCGCGCCCAGCCCGCTCCGGGCTGGGCGGACATTAGGGACGCCACGGCTTTCGGCGCCGTGTGTCCGCAGCGCCTGATGCCCGGGCGGAATGCCGAGGGGGTGCAGGACCGGCCCATGAATGAGGATTGCCTGTATCTCAATGTCTGGACGCCGGACCTGAATCCGCCGGAGCCGCTGGCCGTCATGGTCTGGATCCTGCCGGGAGGGTTCACTTTCGGCGACGCGGGAATGCCCGTATATAACGGATCCGGGCTGGCCGGGCAGGGCGTGGTCGTGGTCACCTTCAACCAGCGTCTCGGCTTTCTCGGCCAGTTCGCGCACCCGGCCCTGAGCGCCCTGGAGCCGGACCACGCCATCGGCAACTTTTATCTTTCCGATCAGGTTGCGGCGCTCGAGTGGGTGCGCGACAACATTTCGGCTTTTGGCGGCGATCCCGACAACGTCACCATATTCGGAATGTCCGCGGGCGGCGTGGCGGTGAACTACCTGCTCGCATTGCCGGCCGCCGGGGGGCTGTTCCACAAGGCCGCTTCGCAGAGCTCGAACGTTCGGCCGTACCGGCCCAGACAACTATCCGACGATCGCGACGGACGGCCGTCGCTGGAGACTTCGGGCCAGGACATGGTCCGCAGTCTGGGCGTGGAAGGGTCCGGGGAAGAGGCCGTTACGGGGTTGAGAGCCCTTTCCTGGCGGAAGATATTCGATTACCAGGATCAACTCCCGCTCGGATCGATGAACCCGGCCGTGGACGGCAGGTTTCTGCCGGAAGCGCTGGGTCCCGTGTTCTCACAGGGGCGTCAGCATGACGTTCCGTACCTGACGGGCGCGACCAGCTGGGAAGGCAGCCTGCTCATGCGGATGAACAACGCCGACGTCCTGCTTGACGCGCTGGACATCAGCCGCGACGAGATTCGCGATCTGTACGGCGAAGTGGATGAGCGCACGATCCTGAACAACCTGGAATTCGACACGTTCTTCGGTTCGCAGCGCTGGCTGGCCAGGCAGCACGCCAGGGCCGGAAAGCCCACGTTTCTCTATCATTTCGACTACGTTTACGAGAAGCAGTACGGCAGCGTTCCAGGCGCCTTTCACGGCGCGGAGACCGCACACGTGTTCAAGACACTGGACACGCGGGCGCCGGATGGGCCGACCGAGCAGGATTGGGCGATGAGCGAACTGGTGAGCGCCTACTGGGTGAGCTTCGCTAAGACCGGCGATCCCAACGGCGGCGGACGGCCTGTCTGGCCGTTGCACACTACCGATTCGGACATTCTTCTGGACTTCGGCCAGGACGGCGTGAGACCGGTCATCGGGCTCGAACGGCGGCGTATGCAGTTCATGGAGAACCGCTACGATTCGGGCCGGATGTAATGTTTGCGCCGGGGGCGCGGGAGGGCCGCACATGAGATTTCTGAAACGCATATTGATCTGGACGGCCGGTTTCGTGGCCGCCGTGGCGCTGGCCGTCGCCGGGCTCGTAACCTGGTTCACCGTTCGCGGCGAACGACAGATCGCCGCGCAGGAGATCGTCGACCGGCATGCCGAGGCGCCGGGCCTGTTTCTGAATGTCGGCGGCCACGAGTACCACGTCGTTATACGCGGCGACCTGTTCGCCGATCCCACGGGCGCTCCCATCCTGCTCATTCATGGTTTCGGCCCTACCGGCAGCAATGTCATACTTCCGCTGGCGAATGACCTCGCCGCCACCCGTTCCGTGATCGTGCCGGACATGCTGGGTTTCGGCTATTCCGAGAAAGTGGCCGAACCGGGCGCCCATTTCACGGTCGAGGGCCGCGTAGCGGCGCTTCTGGGCCTGCTTGAGGCTCTTGGCGTGGACGAGTTCGACGTGGTGGGTCATTCCTATGGCGGTTCGGTTACGGGCCGTCTGGCGTTGACGGCGCCGGATCGGGTTCGGCGCATGGTGTTTGTGGGCCCGCAGATCTACCCGCAGACCACGCCGGGGAATTTCATCGCGTATCTTCCGAAGTCCGTGGCGCGCGTCGCCATCTGGGGGTCGCTGGGCGGCGGGCCCAGCAGCTTTACCGGCCGCGCATGCGCCGCCGATCCAGGCGCATGCGACGCACACCGCATCGCACGGGTTGAAGGTACGGTCGATGCCTTGTTCGCGATCAACAAGACGCCCAGGGCGCGAGCGCTTCCGGACGAACTGCCCAATGTGCAGCCTCCGGCTCTTGTGATCTGGGGGGACGACGACGCCATCGTGCCGCCGGAATCCATCGCCCGGGCCGCGGCCGCCATGGACGCCGACACCTTGATAGTCCCGGGCGGCGGCCATTGGCCTTTTGCGGTCGATCCGGCCGGCGTAACGGAGCGCATCCGGAGCTTCTTCGCCGCGGGCATCAACCCGGATGCCATGACACCGGCCGAATCAATGCCATAATCGGGGCCGTGTCCGACCAGGGCACTTTCATCGCGACTCTTGTCTGGGCCAAAAGGGGGGCTTATGTCAAAACGCGCAATCGTCAGCGTGGCCGCGCTCTGCGCCGCGCTCGCCGGTTCCTCGATAGTCATCGCGCAGGAAGCCGTTATCGAGGAAATCATCGTTACCGCCCGCAAGCGGGCCGAGAGTTTGCAGGAAATTCCGCTGTCGGTCACCGCGTTGTCGATCGACTCCATTCGGCAACGCAATATTCAGACCATCTACGACATCGCGGCCAACACGCCCAACTACCACGAGCGCAAGCAACTCGGCCGGCGGCTGGACGCCCCGATCATTCGGGGGCAGGCGGGTCCCAGCGTTTTCGGTGAACGCAACGCTTCCTACTTCGTGGACGGCGTTTATGTTTCCGGCAGCGTCACGTCGTCCACGTTTGCGGTCGTAGAGCGCGTGGAAGTGATCCGCGGTCCGCAGTCGGCGCTGTTCGGCCGCGCGACCTTTTCGGGCGCCGTGAACATGATTACGCGGCAGGCCTCCGACGAGCACGAGGGCAGTTTCAGCGGCCGTGTGGGTTCGCACGAGGACTACCAGGCCGCGGCCTGGTTTTCCGGCCCGATCATCGAGGACCGGCTTTACTACCTGGTTTCGGCCAACTGGGAGAACTATGGCGGTGAGTGGAACAACGGCCTGCTGGAGGGCGAGGCGCAGAATCCGCGGCTGTTTCCCTCCCCATTCGCGCCGCATATCTTCAGCAGCGCGCCCACCCGCGGGGACGACAGCCCGCTGGGCGGCGAATCGTCCTGGGACGGCACGCTCCGGCTGACCTTCCGGCCGAACGACAACCACGAGTTCAGTTTCAAGTACTCCTATCAGGGGAGCGAGGACGATCATTTCGCCGACCTGCTGTTTCCGCAATCCGGGCTGAACTGCTTTCGGCCCGGCGAACCGGGCGCGGGCCCGATGGCCCGCGGGTATTACTGCGGAACAATGGACCCGGCCGGCCTGGTGCCCAAGATCAACATTCCTGACTTCGAGGACGGCGTGACGACGTTTTTCGGCACGGCCGAGCCATCGCCCATTATCGGCAAGCGGCGCAACATCATTCGCAGCTATCTGCAATACGTCGGCAACTTCAATGGCTGGGAAGTCATGGGCCGTTATGCGCGCAACCGCGACCAGAACACGGACGGCCGCGATCTGGATCGCAGCCCTGCGCGCCCGGTCTTCGGTCTGTTCACGGCCCTGGAGGACAACCACGTCAGGGACTGGTCGCTGGAAGCGCGGCTGACTTCGCCTTCGGATCGGGCCCTGCGCTTCCTGGTGGGCGCCTACTGGCTGGACATCGAGGGCAAGGGCCGCGACCGCCGGTTCACAGGGCCGGGGTTCACCGGACATTTCTTCCATGACGACGGCGGCGACTTCGATGGCCGCGAAGTGCAGAACTCGGCGGTCTTCGGTCAGCTGGAGTATGACTTCGCCGACAACCTGACCCTGGCTGTGGAGGGGCGCTATTCGAAGGACGAGAAGTCCGTCTACAACTCCGGGCTGATCGAGGCGGGATTCGCCCAGGGTCTTGAAGAAGACACGACGGCCTTTACGCCGCGCTTCACCCTGACCTACAGGGCGAACGACGACGTGACGGTTTATGGCCTGGTGGCGAAGGGCGACAAGCCGCTGGACTTCAACCAGGCGTTCTTCGACGACGACACACCGGTCAGCACCATCGATGCGGCCATTGCCGACGGCCGGGCCATCATCCGGGAAGAGGAAGCCTGGACGTATGAGGTGGGCGTCAAGTCCACGCTGATGGAAGACCGGCTCCTGTTCAATGTGTCGGGGTTCTATATCGACTGGACCAATCAGTCCACCAATGGCCTGACAATCATCCAGACCGTCAATGGCCCGGAACCCAACAACGTCGTGCTGTCGGTGCCGGGGGCGGAAGTCTGGGGCTTGGAAGTGGAGAGCAGTTGGGCGGTCAACGAGAACCTCCTGCTCACGCTGGGTTACGGTCTTGCCGATCACGAATTTACCGACTATCTGGACCTGGAGGCGGCGGCCCAGTTCGGGAATGACGGCGACCTGAAGGGCAACACGACCGGCGGCACGCCCAAGCACTCAATGAACCTGGCGGCCACCTACCGGGATGAACTGACGGCGGATATGGACTGGTTCTTCCGCACGATCGCCAACTACCACTCCAGCGTCTATTCGGCGGCGTTCAACCTGGCCGAGACGGGCGCCCCGCTGATCGTCAACGCCAATCTGGGGATCGAGACCGACCGCTGGAACCTGACCCTGTACGTGGACAATGCGCTGGACGACGATACGCCGTTCAATATCGGCCGCTTTACGGACTTCTATGGACCGCTGCTGCCCAACAGGCAGTATGCGTTCCAGTTCGGGATGATCCCCCGGCGCGGCAGGGCCTTCGGCATCCGGGTCTATTATTCGTACTGAAGGCGCGCTAAATCAGCTCCAGCACGCGTTCGGGCGGCCGGCCCACCACGGCTTTCCCACGCGCGACGAATATGGGCCGTTCGATGAGAATGGGGTTCTCGGCCATCGCCCGGATTCGTTCGTCGTCGGAAACGTCGGCGGCCTTCAGTCCGAGCTCGCGGTAGCGGGCCTCGCCGCGGCGCATGAGTTCAAGCGGCGTAAAGCCCAGTTGGCCCAGCAGATCGCGCAGCGAGGCTTCGTCGGGCGGGTTTTCCAGGTAGCGCAGGACTTCAAGGTCAATGTCGCGCTCCTGAAGCAGCGCCAGGGCGGCGCGTGACTTGGAGCAACGGGGGTTGTGGTAGAGAACGGCCATGGCGAATCCGGTTGGTTGATTTCAGTGCGGGGCAATAGTACGCGATGCAGCGCGTTGTAGACTTCGCCGTACAGGGGAGGGACTTGAGTTCATGCAGCACTTGATGCGGCGGTTTGGCGCGGGCCGGCGACAGGCAGTCGCGGGCCGGATAGCGGTGTTTCTGGCTGTTGCCGCCGCCGCCGGCTGGCCGGCGGGCGCGTATGCGGAAAGTGAGCCGGCCGCCTACAAGACGGCATCGGGGCCGTTCGGCGTTCAGGTGATCGACAATCACGTCCTGCCGGCGGAAACCGGCCAGCGCAGCCTGCGCGCGCGCATCGCGTTTCCTCAAGGCGAGGGGCCGTTCCCGCTGGTCGTGTTCTCGCATGGCTTCGCCTGCTACCGCGAGAGCTATTCGGGATTGACGGACCACTGGGCCTCGCATGGCTACGTGGTGGTGCAGCCGGAACATCCCGACTGCCCTACTTCGCCGGTCAGGTTGAGACCGCAGGACGCCACACGCGTGCACTACATCCGGATTTCCGACGTCGAGCGCGTGCTCGACGCGCTGTTCGCGCCCGGCGAGGAGATACCGGGGCTGACCGGCAATATCGACTTCGGCCGAAAGGTTATGGCGGGTCATTCCTTCGGCGCCATGATCGCGCAGATCATCTGGGGGCAGCCGCTGAAGGACCCGGAGACCTCCGAGGCCGTGAGCCATGCGAGGGACTTCGATGCGGCCATCATCATGAGCGGGCCGGGGACGATGCCGCAGATGGCCGATGGCGCATTTGCCGCGATGCGCGGGCCGATGCTGGTCAGCGGCGGAACCCGGGATACCCGCAACGCCGGCGATGGCGTCATCTATCCCTGGGAGTGGCGCCTGCAGGCGTACGAGCGCAGCCCTCCGGGCAACAAGTACTCGGTGGTGCTCGAGGAAGGCGATCATTACCTGGGCGGGCTCATCTGCCGTGACGACCGGGGCGGCCCGCAGAACCGGGGCGGCGCGCCCGATGTCGAAGGCCAGACGATCCTGGCCGGCGTATCGACGGCATTCCTGGACGCCTGGCTGAATGAGGACGCGGCCGCACGGCGGTTCCTGGAAGAACTCGATCGGCATGCCGGAATCACCGGGGGCCGCGCCCGCTTCGCGCGGAAATAATCACTACCTAGGAGGAAGCGTAATGAAGTTCAGGCATTGCATCATTGCGACTGTCGCGTTCTGCGCCGCCGGATGGGCCAGCGGGCAGGAAAGCATGGGAGTTGCCGTCAAGGGCGAAAGGCTTGCCGTGATCGACATGCACCTGCATACCGGAACCTGGGCCGGGACGCCGCCCCGCTTCAGGAAACGCCTCACGGACCGCGTGCCGACGGGTTTCAAGTGGACCATGGGCGTTTTCATGAACAGCCGTCTTGACGGCGAGAGCATTCTCGGCACGCTGGACGACGCCGGCATCAGCGCCGGAGCGGTGTTCGCTCTATGGAGCCCGGCCACCACCGGCATCGCCACCAACGACCACGTCGCCGAACAGGTCGCGGTGAACCCCGACCGTCTGTTCGGTTTTGCGAGCCTGCGGGTCGACCACTGGAACCAGGACGGACCCGAGCAACTGCGGCAGATGGAAGAGGCGATCGAGAAGCACGGCATGGTCGGCATCAAGCTCGCGCATGGGCACCAGCAGGTTCGACTGGACGATGAGCGCTTGTACGGGGTTTACGAGATTGCGGCGCGGCAGGGCACGCCCATTTACCTGCACACGGGAACCAGCCCGAATCCGGGAACGCGCACCGAGCCGGCGTATTGCGATCCCGCCTACCTGGAGGAGGCCATCCGGCTCTATCCCGGCGCGATATTCATACTCGGCCATTCCGGCTACGACAGTTTCAACCGGGCGCTCACGCATACCGACGCGGCGATCGATCTCGCCCGGCGTTATTCCAACGTGTACCTGGAACCCGGCGCTCTGGGCGCCGAGCGGGCGGAACACGTGCTGAACGACTACCTGGAACGGATTCGGGCCGGCGGCGTCATCGAGAAGCTGATCTACGGATCCGACGGCCCGCAGCTTCCCGGCTATGTGCAATCGCATCTCGACGCGTTCGTGGCGGGGATGCAGGAGGTCGGTTACACGACCGACGAGATGCGCCTGATCCTGGCCGACAATTTCACGCGTGTCTTCGGCATGCCGAAGATCGTCCTGGAGGATCAGGGATCATGACCGCACGGATAAAAAAGACGATTCCGGTATACCTTGCCGCGCTGTGTTTCGGCTGCGCCGGCGAGGATCCGCCCCCGCCGCCGATTCCGGTGGACCTGTCGGTAGCGATAGGCGCACTCGAGGACGTGGATTCGGCGGCCACCGTTCACTTGTCCGTCTATCACGCCTGGACCGGCACCGGCGAACTGCGCTATCCGCTGGAAATCGTCGAGCGCTGGGAGACGAACCTGGGTTCCTCGAACTTCAGTTTCGACTACCCGGCGGAACTCGGCGAAGGCCTGATCGTCTACGCGTGGGTCGATTCGGACGGCGACGGAGCCAACTGCACGCCGACGGTACGCGGCGACCTGGCCGATCTGGTCGAGGTCGAGGCGTTTCCCTCGGAGCAGGTGTCGGTTTCGTTGCTGCTTGACGCGCCCTGCGCGGGGCCCGACTGGTTCTTCCCGGGACCTGAACCCGAAGGGGATGTCTGGTAGAGTGGCGGCTTCGACTGCGGGGGGGCTATGAATAAAGTCTACTTTTTCTGCCTGGCGCTTGCGTGCGCGCCAATGGCGCAGATGGCGACGGCCCAGGAAGAGAGCGGGGCCGTCATCGAGGACATTGTCGTTACCGCGCAGAAGCGGGAACAGTCGCTGCAGGAAGTGCCGATCGCCATTACCGGTATCGAAGGCGACGACCTGATCGCCAACGGGGCGGACAATCTGGGCGATCTGAGCGGAATAGCGCCGAATGTTTCGATCGGCGACCTGTTCGTTCCGAATGTCGCGCAATTCTCGATACGCGGAATCGCTTTCGGCGATCCGGACGCCAACGCCGAGTCGAAGACGGGCGTCATGGTGGACGGCGTGCCGCGCACCCGAACCATGGGGCTGCTGACCAACGCGTTCGACGTCGAACGGATCGAGATTCTCCGCGGTCCGCAGGGCACGCTGTTCGGACGCAACAACCTGGCGGGCACGGTCCGGATCGTCACGCGGCGGCCGGGAGAGGAATTCGGCGGTAATTTCAGGTTTGCGCTGGGCAATTACGACTTGCGGAAAGCCCATCTGGCGATCGATACCGGAGCGTTTGCCGGAGGGATGTTCAGAGCGCGGTTGGCGGGCGCAAGCGTGGACCGTGGCGGTTTCTACACCAACTCATTCAATGGCAACGAACTCGGCAGGAGGGATTCAAGAGGCATCAGGGCAACCCTGGATGCGGATTTCGGGGCGCTGGACGCCACGCTGATTCTGGATTCCGAGCAACAGGACAGCATTGGCGTTCCCCTCAATAATTTCGTGCTGGAGCCGGACGGCACGCGCCTCGACGGGGACCCCTACACCGTGCGCCACGATTACGACGGATACGGCGAATCCGACAGCAGCGGCGTTACTTTCCTGTCCAACTACGAAACGGAATTCGGGCTCTTCTCGCTGGTCGCTTCGGCCCGCGAACTGGATTTCGCGACCTACGCCGATTACGACGGCCGCGCTGGTTTTTCGCCGCCGCCCCCGCTGCCGCTACACGTGGGTTTCGTCACCGCGCACGAACAGCGAAGCGCCGAGGTGTATTTCAGCGATTCGCACAGCGAGCGATTCGACTATGTGCTGGGTCTTTACTTCGTCGAGGAGGACCACGTAACCGACATCCTGCAGGCCATCCTGATCCCGCCCTTCGACCGCATGGTCCCGGCCACCATCAACAGGCAGGACGCACGCTCGCTTGCGTTTTACGCACAGACGGACATCTGGCTCACCGACCGCCTCGCGGCCGTTCTCGGAGGCAGGCATACCCGCGACGAAAAGGACTTTGATTCCACGATATTTTTCCCGAGAAGGACGCAGGAGTTCGCCCGGCAGGCGGATTGGAGCGATTCGACCTGGAGGGCCGGCTTCAATTACTTCGCCAGGGAAGACCTGATGCTGTACGCGAATGTGTCAACCGGCTACAAGGGCGGGGGATTCAATTCCCGGGCCACGCTGCCGCAGAACCTGGGACCCTATGATCCCGAATACGTGACCAACTACGAAGCGGGCATCAAGGGCACCTTGCTGGAGGGGCGCCTTCGCGTCAATGCAGCCGCGTTCATGATCGAATACGAGGACGTCGCCGCGGTGATCCGACGGCCGGGGCTGACCCGCAGCGGCACGGACTCCATCCTGGAAAACCTGGGCGAGGCCGAAATGTCCGGCCTGGAACTGGAAGCGCAACTGGCGATCAACCGCAGACTGGCCGTCAGCTTCAACGCGGCATACCTGAAGTCCGAGTGGACCGAGTTCATGGCCGATCTGAACAACGACGGGGTCGTGACGGACAATTCGTTTTTCGAACTCCCCGCCGCGCCCGAATGGAGCTTTTTCGGTGCAGTGGACTTCCGTACACCGATGAACGCCGGCGTTCTCCACTGGCACCTGGAAGCGCGCTACAAGTCACGCCAGGCGATGCTGGCCCAGACCAATGCCGCATTTGCGCGCCGAGCCGCGCACACCCTGATCAACGGTAACGTTGCCTGGGCGCCGCAAAGCGGCCGTTACCGCGTGTCGGTCTATGGCAGAAACCTGACGGACGAACTCTTTCGCGGCTCCGCCTATCTTGGCCTGTTTCCGCTGAATACCTTCAGTGCGCCACGCACTTTCGGCGTGGAGGTGCAGTTCAACCTCTTCTAAGGTCCGGCTGATACCGCTTGCGCGGGCGGGTGCTTGTCAGGCCGTGAGGCCCGGTCCGACCTCGCCTTCGGAAGGTTCGCGCTGGCCGGGGCCCAGGATCGCCTCGCGGGTTCCGTCCACGATCAGCACCAGGGCGGGGACGAAGAACAGCAGGGCGGCGCTGGCCGCGATCAGTCCTCCCACCATGCTGATCACCATGGGCAGCAGGCCCTGGGTCACTTCGCTCTTTCCGTAAATCACGGGCATCAGGCCGACTATGGTCGTGATCGTGGTCAGGAAGATCGCGCGGAAGCGTTGCCGGGCGGCCGCGCTCACTGCGGCGATGGCCGGCGTGGCGGCGGATTCCGCCCGAATCCTGTTATACCGGTCCATGAGGACCAGCGTGTCGTTCACGACCACGCCGCCCACCGCAACCATGCCGAACACGGACGTTATCGACAGATCGTAGCCCAGCACCAGGTGAGCGAGCAGACCGCCGGCAATTGCGAAGGGCAGTCCGGCCAGCACCAGTGCGGGCTGCCAGTAGCTGCGCAGCTGCACCGCCATCAGGAAGTACATGAACAGCAGCGCCAGCGGGACCGTAAAGCGCAGGATCCTGTTGACCTCCGATTGCCCTTCTCCCCGCCCCTGGCGGACCACCCTCAGGCCCGGATACTTGCTTGACAAACGGGGAGCCACATCGTTCTCGACTTCCGCCATGACGGTGTTGGGTGAGGACAATCCACGATCGACGCGGCCGCTGACGGTTGCCGCACGAACGCCATCAATCCGCGTCAGGGTCGAATAGTCTCGGGTTTCCACGATACGGGCGACGGCGGACAGCGGAATCTGCGCGCCACCGGGCCGCAATATGCGTTCGTCCAGCAATTCACGGACGCTGCGGCGGCGCTCCTGCGGATAGCGCGCCATGACCCTGATTTCGTCGCGGCCGCGCTGAATGCGCTGTACCTCGGCGCCGTAGAAGCGGTTCCTGAGCTGCACGGCCAGTCCGGCGGGCGACAGTCCGGCGGCGATGCCGGCCTCGGTCAATTCCAGGTCGAACTGCCGCTTGCTCTCGCCCAGAGAATCCTCGACCTGGAACAGTGCGGGCATGTTGCCGAACGCGCTCCGCAGCTCGCCCGTCGCCGCGACGACGGTTTCTTCATCCGGATGCACGAGCGCGTACTGGATCTCGGCGTCGTTGGGGATCAGCGCCGTGTTGTAGCGGATGCTCTCCACGCCCCGGACCTGTCCGGCATTGAGGCGCCACATCGTCTCGAGTTCGGCCGGCCTGAGCGACCGCTGCGATTCGCCCCTGATGTGCATGGTCACGGAAGCCAGGTGGGTCCCGTAGGTCGATCTCTTCGAACCCTGGATCCGGTAGGCGCCGAAGTGATGGCCCACTACCGCTGCGACCGTGGTGACCGGATCGTCGCCGGCCTGCCTGTTGGTCGCATGGGCGGCCTCGATCAGCTGCTCCGCGGCGGCCCACGTGGTCTCGTAAGGCGTTCCGGTGGGAAAGACGATGTCCGCCTGAATGCGATTCGCGTCCGCCGTACGCAGGAACATCCACTGCGTTCCCGCCATGGCCACAAGCACCACTGCTACGACCAGTACGACGCTGGTGACTATGGTGAGGTAGGGTCGGCGCACGGCCGAAGCGATTGCGCCCACGACCCATCGGTCACGCAGGTTGTTCAGGCGGCTTCGCACGCTGCCCTGTATGCCGGTCAGGGGCGGCCTGCTCCATGGAGAACTGTGCGACAGGTGCGCAGGCAGAATCAGGAACGCCTCGATCAGTGAAACGGAGAGCACGAGGAAGATGATCAACGGCATCGTATTGAGCATTTGCCCGGTCGGGCCAAACGTGAATGCGAGCGGAACGAAGGCGATCATTGTCGTCAGCACGCCCACCGTGACCGGCGCCACGACCGCGTGCGCCCCCGCAATCGCCGCCCGGGACCCCCGCAGGCCGTTTTCCCGCTGCGTCGCGATGCTCTCGCCCACAACCACCGCGTCGTCCACGACGATGCCGACCGCGAGCAGCAGAGTGAACAACGTGACCACGTTCAGGGTCAGCCCGAAGGCCGGGAAGAACAGCAGCGCGCCCAGCATCGAAGTGGGGACGCCGATGGCTACCCAGACGGCTATCCGAAAGTCGAAGACCAGGGAAAGGAACAGGAATACCAGCGCGAACCCGAGCAGCCCGGCGCCGATCACCGTCCGGAACTGCACCCCGGTAAGCGCCGTGTTGTCATCCCAGACGAATACGCTGGTGCCCGCGGGAGGCTCGTAGTTCTCGATCAGGTTCCTCGCATCGGATGCGAGTTGCGTCATGTCATGAATGTCCGCGGCGCGGATGTTCAGGAACATCGCCGGAACGCCGTCCACTTCCCCGTCCACGTCCACGTCGGCGAAGCCGTCGATGACCGTCGCCACGTCCCGCAGCCTCACGATCGTGCCGTCGATGCTCGCGATCAGCACGACGTCCAGGAAGTCTTCGCCCACCATGCGTTTCTGGTCCGTGCGCAGGATCAGTCCGCCCGCATCCGTCCGCAGTTCTCCCGAGGACACGTTGAGCGAGGATTCGCGTATCGCCCGGGCCAGCTCTGAAATGGTCAGGTTGTTGCGCCGCAGCTGCTCCTCGCTAACGACAATCGAGATTTCCCGCTCCGCCGCCCCGAAAAGGGAAACCATGGACAGCGAGGGCAGCGCCAGCAGGTCTTCCTGGACCTGTTCGGCGGCGGCCCTCAGTTCCGTTCTGCCCAGCACCGTGGAGGTCACGGCAACGGTCATGATGATCCGGTGCGCCTTGGACAGGACGATTTCCGGTTGCTCGGCATTGAGAGGCGGGAATCCTTCGATGCGATCGACCGCCGACGTGACGTCGTCGAGCACGGTGACCGGATCCGCGAACGGTTCCAGTTGAACGGTGACGGTGGCCAATCCCTCGGTGGCCGTGGACGTTACCCGCCTCACCCCCTCGACGGCGATCAGGTTTTCCTCCAGCCGGCGGTTGACGCTTTCCTCGACTTCCGCGGGCGAGCTGCCCGGGAACGGGACCGTTATCGAGATCTGCCGCGAATCCAGGTCCGGATAGTCCTCGATTTCGAGATTCGAGGCGGCAAAAAGCCCGCCGCCCAGAAGCAGCAGCATCAGCAGATTGCCCGCTACGGTATTTCGCGCGAAAAAGGCGATGATGTCGTGGAAGGGGTTATTCCCCTCGGCGCCGGGACCGCCCGGCGTTTGCGCCGCCTGATTCACGCCTTATTCCCCCCGGAAGTTTCGTGAGGTATCTACAACCGTCACGGAAACCCCGGGTTCCGCCGCAGGGACGGCTCCCAGCACCACGCCATCCCCGGTATCGAAGTCCGAAACGATCCAGCCGGCCTCGGTGCGGCCCAGCGATCGGGGCGTCACGGCTTCAAGCACGCCGCCGCGAACCACCCACACCGTCCCGTTGGCTTGCTCCGCCGCTTTCGGAAGCAACAGCGAGTTCTCGAATGCCGGTCCCTCGATCGACAGGTTGACGAAGGTTCCCGGCGCCGGAATGTTTGCCAGCGGGACCGAATCGGCAAACTTTACGTATAGGCGCACGAGGCGGCTGCGCCGGTTGACGATCGGCGCCACGCGATCCACAAAGGCGGGGAAGAACTCCCCATTCGCGATAACCTGCACTGCTCGTCCCTCGGCCGGATCCAGGTAATCCAGGTCGTCCAGGGAAATGGGCGCCTCCACTTCCAGGGACTCTCTCGAAAACGCCAGGCCGAACGGCTCCAGCGGACCGACGAGTTGTCCCCGCATTGCGGTCGTCTCCACGATCCGCCCGTCGAAGGGCAGCGAGTAGCGGGTGCGCGCCAGGTTCAGTTCGGATTTCTCCACCGCCGCCCTGGCCGCGTCCACCCGGGCCTGGTAGCGTGCGATTTCGGTTTCGTTGTTGACCAGCGGCGGAACCGGCCGGCCCGGGTTCTGGCTCTGAAACTCTTCGCGTTTTTCCTCGGCCCGCAATTCCCGCCAGCGCAGGCGCGCCTCCTGCTGCTGCAGGAGGGCCCTATTGATCTTGAGGTCGATCTCGAAGTCCATCGGGTCGATCGTCAGCAGTGTCTGTCCGGCGCGAAAGGTACCGCCTCCCCGCAATGCGTCGGAAACGGAAAGCACACGCCCGGCAACCTGGGTACGCAGGCCCACCTTGCCCTGGGCCCGCACTTCGCCGGTCAGCGATACGTTGAGGGAATGTTGCCCCCTGACCGGATGCGCAACGCCGACCTCCGGATCCTGCAACTGGGATCGCGCGACGGATGTCTGCGGGCCGCCCATTTCGGGAGCCCGGGCAAAATATACGGCTACGGCGAAAACCGCCAGCACCAGGGCCGTCTGCGCTAATCCGGCGAAGCGCCGACGCCCGCCTGTATCGTTGCCGTTGCCGTTCATTGCCCAATCCCCCCGAGCTCAGGTGCCGGTTGATTCTATATGGGCGACCAACAGCTTTCAATTGCCGGCATTGGCGGCGCGCCACGCCTTACCCGGCGAATGTCCGATCCAGGATACGGGCGCTTACGAGGGCGGTTTCCGCGATCAGATCGCCCAGTTCGTCAAAATGGCCGACGCCGCATAGGTCCGCGATCCTGGCCTTCTGATCGTCGGAGGCGGATTCGGGATCGAAAGCTTCGCCGCTGGTCATCTGGAAAAACCCTTCCAGGTTTTGCCATAGCGTGGCGGCCTCGACCAGCCCGGATGCGGCTCGCGCGTCGATAAGCTCATGCTTGCCTGCAGCTTCGAATGTCGGAATAAGGCCACGCACCAGCACTTCGGGGGTATGGCGGGCATGCATGAGCTGCAGGAATTCGGCCGCCAGCTCCAGTTCGGCCAGGCCGCCCGTTCGGCGCCGTATCTCCCAGGTATCGCTGTCCTTGTGCCGTTGCGCCAGGCTGCTGCGGACCGCGGCGATGTCGGCGGCGATGGCGCCGGCGTCATGTGAGCGTGTCAGCACCGAACGCCGGAACGTCTCGAACCGGTCGCCGAGGTCGCCTTCGGCCTCGAAGACACGTGCGTGGACCAGCATGCGCAGATCGGCCGAATCCGCGGATTCGTCGAAGTGCCGGCCGGCGGCTGCCAGTGTCGGGGCGAATGTTTCGCGACCTGCGCTTTGCAGGGCGTAGGGGGGCACAGGCCTGAGCAGGATGCCTTCGGCGGAGAATTCACGAATCAGCCGCGTGAAGAACTGCACGAACTGTGCGTGCCAGGCAGTGGGATTGAGTGTTGCGGTGGTCGATGCCCGGTCTTCCCGGTCGCAGACGAACAGCAGTTCCAGCGGGCCGCCGGCCACGAACTCGCGCCGGCCCGCGGGGCCCAGCGCCACCAGCGCTATGCGGCTGCCGGAAATTTCGCCGTGCTGCGTGGTGAATTCGGACCTGGCCGCGGGCAACAGCGACGCAAGGCAGGTCTCCAGGATGTCGGTCAGCGGTCCGGCGGCTTCCACGGGTGCCATCGTCCCGCCGGCAATGTGGGCGCCGAGCTGGAAGGTGCGCTCTTCCGCCCAGGTTCGGGCCTCGCTGACGGCATCGCTGACGTTCGGCGCCCTGGCGGCGACGTCGCCGAGCTGCGCGCGCATTTCCCCGATGTCGAACTCGCGCTGGTAGTACACGCGCACCAGGCCCTGGCGTGCGATCTTCTCCATCTCCGGATCCAGGTCGAGGTCTTCCGGCAACTGGAGGTCGGTGAATTCCTGCGCTCTCAGGCTTTCCTGCACGTAGGGATAGCGCGCCATCCATTGGGACAGTCGTGGCGAAGCGCCGATCACGCCGGCCACAACCCTGTCCGTGACGCGCCGGGTGCCGCCGGAAATGTCCAGCAGGACCAGCCACAGGGCCGGGACGAACAGCAGCGCGGCGACCGAGGAAAACACGACGCCGAAGGCCAGCGAGGCAGCCATCGGCACGAGCGGCTGAGCCGGAACGCTGTTGCTCAGCATAAGGGGCGCAACGCCGGCAAAAGTGGTGACCGTGGTAATCAGTATCGGACGGAACCGGGAAACGGCGGCGTTCAGCAGGGCGTCCTCCATACCGTCGCCGGCGGCCCGGAAACGGTTGACACCGTGAATCAGGACCAGCGTCGAGTTCACGACCACGCCGGAGGCGGCCACGATCCCGAAAACCGAAGCCATCGAAAGACCCACGACGGGCCCGAACAGTTTCAGAATCACGTGTCCCCATACCGCCCCCACGAAAGCGAACGGCAGCACCGCCATGATGATCAACGGCTGCGAATAGGAACGCAGGGGCAGGGCCAGCAGCGCGAATATCGCGAACAGGGCCAGGAGAAACAGCGGTCCGACCGTGGCGACCGTTTCCTGCTGCTCGCGGGCGCTTTCGACGGTGAATGAAACGCCGTCGTAGCGGCGCAGGACCTGGCTCAGGAACCCGGCGTTCAGCTCGGCCATGACGGCTTCCGCGGATGTGAGCCGGGGATCCACTTCGGCCGATACGTCCACGGTGCGCGACCCGTTGGTTCGCTGGATCTCCGCCAGTCCCCGCCCGCCGCTCACTTCGGCCACCGTTGCGAAAGGAACTTCCCCGCCCTCGGGCGTCCGGACCCTCAGCGAGAAAAGCGAATCCAGCGAGCGCCTTTGCTCTTCGGGGTAACGCACCATCAGGCGGACGTCGTCCCGGCCACGCTGTATCCGCTGGGCCTCTTCGCCGTAGAACGCCTGCCTTACCTGGCGGCCCAGATCGGCCAGGGTTATCCCCAGGGCTTCGCCGGCCGGAGTGACCGAGAGCTCCAGTTCGGCCTTGCCGTCGCGCAACGAATCGGCGATGCCGAACACGCCCGGGTACTGAAGCAGCTCGCCGCGAAACTCGTCGGCGATGCGTCTCAGGTCGCCGATGTTCTCGCCCGCGAACCGGATCCATATTTCCGGATCTCTCTCGATCCGCTCCGTAATGAAGCTGAGCTGGTCCGAGGCGGCAGAGGAACCCGCGGCCTCGCGCCACATCCTGCCCACTTCCTCGGTCCGGATGTCGCGCTCCTCGCTCGGATTCAGTTGTATCGTGACTTCGCCGAGGTGTGCTCCGGACGGCGCCGGAATGGCGCTGCCGGGCTGCGCCGTGGAAGGGTGCCCGCCCATGGCTTCCACAATGTGCAGCACGATCGGCTTTTCCTGGTCCTCGGCCAGTTGCTCCCTCAAGTCCCGGGCGGAATCGGCGAGTTGCTCGATGATCCCCTGCGTCGTCGCCTCGCTGGTTCCCAGCGGCATCCGCAAGCGGGCGGTGACCGTGTCTCCCTGTATCGGGGTGAAGAACGTGAACGGCAGGTGCCCGCTGAGAACGATGCTGATCGAGACGATCAGGGCAGCCAGCGAAATGGCCAGCGTCAGGACACGGTTCCGGTATGCGGCGCGGGCCAGTTCGCGGAAACGACCCTGGACAAGCGCCTCCAGCGCCGATTCGAACATGACCTGCACGCGCGCGAAACGGGCCCCCAGCCGGCCGAGAGCACCGGTTATGTGAGCCGCGTAAACCAGCGACACGCCGCCGATGGCGACGCCGACGGCGGTACGCGGATCGGGTGTGATTGCAAACGCCCCGATCACGACGGCCGCCAGGACGGTCATCCCGAACTCGCCCAGCGGCATCCGTGTCCGGCGGTGTCCGAGATGCGCCGGCAGGACCATCTGGCATTCGATCAGGGAGAAGGCGAGGCAGCAGATGACGGTGCCGGAGATCACGCTGAATATCTGCCCGAGCCTGCCGACGGAGAACAACAGCGGCATGAATGCCGCCACGGTGGTCAGAACGCCGAACGTGACCGGAACCATGACCTGCTGCGTTCCCTGAATCGCTCCGGCAAGCTGGCCGGCTCCCCGCCGGTGCGCGACATAGGTGCTTTCTCCGACCACGACGGCATCGTCCACCAGCATGCCCAGAGCGAGGATGAAGCCGATCACCGAGATGGAGTCGATCGAAAAGCCGAGCGAATACATGAGGAACAGGGCGCCGAGGAAGGCGATGGGGATGCCTGCCGCCACCCACAGCGCGAGGTGCGGGCGAAGGAAAAGGGCCAGCAGGAGCAACACCAGCAGAAGGCCCTGGACGCCGCTGTCCACCAGGGCCCCGAGGCGGCCGGTCACGAGTTTCGATTCGTCTTTCCATACCTGCACCTGCACCCCTTCGGGATACCGGGAGGAGGACCGGGCGACAAAGTCCTTGACGGTCTCGGTGATCAGGCGAATGTCCTGCTCGCCCATTCTGCTGACCTGGACCAGTGCGGCCGGCCTGTCGTTGAACGTGAGGCTCTGGCTGGTGTCTTCGAAGCCGTCCACGACCCGGGCGACATCCTTCACGAGCACCCGGGTGCCGTCGTTGCGGGTGGTCACGAGCAGGTTCTCAATTTCACGGCCCCAATAGGCCTGGCCGCTGGTTCGCAGCAGCACTTCGCCTTCGCGGGTCTTCACGGTGCCGCCCGGCAGGTCCAGCGAACGTTGGCGCAGCGCGTTGGCGACGTCGTCGAAGGTCAGGTTGTTGCGCGACAGCGACAGTTCCGAGACCTCGACGGAAATCTCGTACGGCCGCGCATTGGTGACTTCGGCATGCGTGACGCCGTCAAGTCTCAGGATGTCGTCGCGCACGCGGCGGGCCATTTCCTTGAGCGCGCGTTCGTCGGCAGGGCCGGTAACGGCAATTTCCATGACCACGCTCGACGGCGTGACGAGCTGAATGATCGGCTTTTCCGCTTCCTGCGGAAACGTGTCGATAGCGTTGATCTGCGCATCGACGTCGTCCAGCACCAGGAACCGGTCGGCGTCGTGGAAGAGCTCCACCACGACGTTGCAGCGACCCTCCATCGCGGTCGAGCGCACTTCCTTGATGCCGTTGATTCCTTCGATCTGCTCCTCGATCCGGGTGCAGATTCCGGACTCCACTTCCTCGGGCGCGGCCCCCAGGTACGGGACGGTGACGGTAATGACCGGCAGGTCGAAGTCGGGATAGAGCTTGACCGGTATCTGGCCGAGCGACGCAAGACCGGCCAGAACGGCAAATCCCATCAGGAGGTTGGCCGCCACACTGTTGGTGGCGAACCAGGCGATCATCGCCTTCATCCGGGTGTGGCGGGAACGGGCGGAGCGGGCACCGGGCGAACGCTCTGACCCTCGATGGCGTCGTCCAGGGCCGTTACGCAGATCCGCTCCCCGTCCGAGACGTCAACCCGAAGGTAGGCGGTTTCCGCGGTCAGACGCACTACTTCCGCGTCACGAAAGGAAAGCCGGTTGTTCGTGTCCACGACGTAGAGCCGGTTTCCGGCCTGCAGCGCCGTGCCGGGTACCACGAGGACGTCTTCAACGTGCTTGCCCACGATGTCGGCTTCCACGAACAACCCGATGGTCAGTGGCGGCGCGCCTTCTTCCGGTTCATATGGATCGGCCACCTGCGCGATTACGTTGACGACCCGGCTCAAGGGGTCCAGTTCGCCCTCGGTCCGGACCACGTCGGCCTCCCAGGCATGCATGCCGCCGGCGAATTCTGCGCGCAATATCGCCCTGGTCTTCACGGCGGACGGCGGATCGGTGCGCGCGAGGGAAAAGGGCAGAAAGGCGAGGTCCTGGTCCTTGACCGGCAGGCGCACCTCGGCGTAATCGGTGGAGTATAGGGTGGCGATGGACTCGCCGCGCGATACGAACTGCCCGGTATCCACGCTCTCGGAGCGCACGCGCCCGTCATATGGCGCGGTCACGCGGGTCCGTTCCAGATCGCGTTCGGCCTGCGCAAGGGCGGCCGACGCCTGGCGTAAGGCCGCGCGGGCCACATTGAGCTGGTTCAGGGCCATGTCGAGATCCGCCTGGCTGACCGACTGGGTGGCCGCCAGTTCCTCCGCCCGATTGAAGGTGAGTTCGGCGTTGGCGAGTTCGCTTTCGGCGGAGGCGAGCGCGGCCCGCGCCTGTTCCAGGGCGGCTTCGTAGTCGATCCGCTCGATTTCGATCAGCACGTCGCCCTTTGAGAAAAAGCCCCCGGAGACCATGGACGGCGATACCGCGACGACCCTTCCTGAGACTTCCGCGACCAGGTTGCTCTCGGTCTTGGGAACAACGGTTCCGTGCGCCGTGACGGTCAGTTGCGCGGTTCTCTTGACCGCCTCCACGGTCTGAACCGAGGGGGCGTCCGGCGGCCGCGCCTGACGGTCCGGCCTGGGCCCCGTTGCAATGATGACGATCGCCAGCAGGAAGCCTCCCGCCACGATGAGTACGGGGCCGATATAGCGCTTCAAGAGGGCCAGGAAGCTCATCCGGCGGCTCCCGCTGCGGCTCTTGGCGCGTCCACGCGCACGGTCACGATGTCCGTGTCGTGGTATTGCTGGTGGTGCACGGACGAGGCCAGGCCGCGCAGCAACCGCAGCGAGACTTCATGTTCCGGCGCCTGGCTGGAGCTCTGTTCCACCAGCAGGGCCATCCGGTCCTCCACGTTGCCTTCGCCGGGCGCCGCGATGAGTTCCAGCACCGCGCCGTCGCCTTCCTTGTGCGCTACCAGCAATAGCCGCCGTTTTGCCTGGTTATCGTCGTCCTGGTGATCGAGCAGGGTCAGGAGGGTCTCCTCGCTCGCGGCCTGAAGCCGGCCGGCCATCGCGTCGGACCAGCCGCTGCGCCTTGTGAACGACTCCAGAAATTCCTGGATCCGGGGCAGGGCGGACACTGCGAACTCCGCCTCGAGCCTTCGGCGGCGCGGCGCCGTGAGTTCGAGGAAGAGGGTCATGAGCACCGCCGTGAGTCCGCCGGCCGTCATGCCGTTCTCCATCATCCCGCCGGCAAACTCCGAGAAGAACTCCGGGAATATGACGCCGGCCTGGAATCCGGTGCCGATCCAGAAGGACACGCCGCAGATCAGGCCGTTGCGGGCGTTCATGCCGTCCTGGATCACCAGTTTTATCCCGACCATGAACAGCATCGCCATGAGCACGATGACGTAGGCCGCCACCACCGGTCCGGGTATGGCCAGGATCATCGCAAGCGCCTTGGGCAGAAATGCGACCGCCAGGAAGATCGCTCCCACCGCGATTCCGACCCTGCGCGCCCCGACGCCGGTCAGCTCGGTCACCGAAACACTGGTGGAGTAGGTCGTGTTGGGTACCGTGCCGGCGAGGCCCGACAACAGGTTGCCGACGCCGTCGGCCGCCACCGCGCCCTGGACCGCCCGGAAATCGGGCGCGCGCGGTTTGCGCCAGGAAACGCGCTGAATCGCGAGACCGTCGCCTATGGTCTCGATGGCGCCCACCAGGGTGGCGAAGATGAAGGCCGGAAGCAGGCTCCAGAACACCGGGCCGAAGTCGAGATTCAGCCCCGGCCAGCTCCCGGCGGGAAGCCCGATCCAGCCGGCTTCCGCAACCAGTTGCGTGTTGTAGAGGCCGTAGAAGCCTGCCAGAATCGATCCCGCCACAACGCCGATCAACGGCGCCCACAGGCGCAGCACGGCGTTTCCCCTGAGCGCGATTGCCACGATGATCACGAGGGTCATGACGACGGTGAGCGGGGTGGCGAAGGACGGCGCGCCCTCGGGGAGGTCCTTCAGCATGTCGAAGGCCACCGGCATCACGGTCACGGCAATCAGCATGATCACGGTGCCCGATACGGTCGGGGTCAGCACCCGGCGCAGCAACGAAAGCCGCCCGGACAGCAGGAACTGGAACAGGGAGGCAATGATGACCAGCGTGCCCAGCATGGCGGGTCCACCCTTGGAAATGGCGGCGATGCAGACCGCGATGAAGGTCGCCGAAGTGCCCATGACCAGCACGTAGCCGGATCCGAAGCGTCCGACCCGGACGGCCTGAAGGATGGTCGTGACGCCGCTGACGGCAACGGCGGCGAAGACCGCCCAGGAGAGATAGGACTCCCCGCCGCCCGCGGCCCGGATCACGATCGCCGGCGTCAGGACGATGCCGGCAATACAAAGCACCGCGAACTGCAGGCCGAGCCCGAAGGACAGCGGTTTCGGCAGCTTGTCGTTCGGCTCGTAGCGAACGTTGGCGACGGATTCGGGCGTATCGGCCATCATGCAGCTCCGGTTGAGTGGGGGGCGCAGCCGGCTCGTTCAGTTTCCATTGGGCTTGCTCGTCGGGCGCCGCGATCAGTTGCCGATCAGGCGCTTGACCGTCAGCATGAGCGTCCAGCTGCGCGTTCCGCTGAAGGTATTGGTGTTGGTCAGGTCGGGATCCAGTTGGTGCATGGGGTGGTATTCGTAATCGCCCATGTCCTCGAAGTCGCCGGTGGCCGACCAGGTCAGTTTCAGGCCCACGCGCACCTTGCCTCCCGGGTTGTAGTCGGCCCCGGCGTGCAGGCGCCAGACCACGACCGTGTCGTTCAGATCATTGTTCTGGGCGCTGTTGTAGAACGAAAGCGGCGGATCGTACGTCTCGCCGCCGCCCGAGGTGTCCTGGTAATCGCTGGCGTAAAAGACGTCGGCGAACTCCACCGACGCCATTCCCAGGCCCGCTCCCGCGTATGGTGTGATCGCGCCCCATGCGCCGGGGAAGTCGTAATACGCATCCAGCGAGACGGAGCGCACGCGCAGGTGGTCGATCGTGGCGCGTCCGTTGGCCTCGACCGTGCCGCCGGGTCGCGGCCGGATGGCGGTCCCGTCGTAGTAGGTGATGTCCCGGAACATCTGGCTCGTGTCGTGCCTCTGTTGCGCCAGAGCCAGCTCCAGGCGGGTCCGGCCGAAAAAGCGCCCGGCGGAAAGCTCGAAGGCGGCGCCGCCGTCCAGACCGACGTCGTATTGCCAGCGGTATCCGGGCGCCAGGGGGACCGGGTCCTGATCGAAGCAGGCGGCGTCGGGATAACAGAAGCTCTCCCGGTTCCAGCCCTCCTGATCCAGCGTGGAGCCCCGACCGGCTCCGAGGCCGGCCCCGATATACCAACCGGCGTCCAGGCTGTCCCGGCCGGAGTCCTGCGCAGCCGCCGGGCAGGCAAGCGCGACCAGCGCCGCGACGCCCGCGACCGGAGCAAGGAACAACTTGCGACGCCCTGAATTCAGTTTTCCAACCCCCGCCGGAACCCGACCGCGAAGTATGCTATCAAAATTGGGTGCCGCGCATCCCCGGCTCAGGAGCGGCCCTGAGCCCTGTGCCGGGCAAGTCGCTGTTTTTCTCGCTGCCAGTCGCGTTCCTGGTCCAGCCGGCGCTTGTCGTACTGCTTGCGCCCCCTTCCCAGTCCGATGCGCAGCTTTACCTTCGATCCGCTCCAGTACAAGGCCAGCGGAATCAGGGTGAGCCCTCGCTGCTGCACCTTTCCGGCCAGCCGGTCGATCTGGTTGCGGTGCAGGAGCAGCTTGCGGCTGCGGTCGGGCACCGGGGGCGGGTGGGCGCTGGCGTGCGGCAGCGGCGCGAAGTTGGCGCCGGTCAGCCAGGCTTCGCGATCGCGGATGGCCACGAAGGCTTCCGCCAGGCTGGCGCGGTTGGCGCGCAGGGCCTTGACCTCCCAGCCGAGCAGCGCAAGACCGGCGTCGAGTTCCTCGAGGATCTCGAAGTTACGGTAGGCGCGGCGATTTGCCGCGATTCGTCCCGGTTGTGGTTTGCGCGCCATGTCTTCGGATTCGGTGTCGCAGGGCGCAAAGGGCGCCCCGGCCAGTGCACGAGTGCCGTGTCAGGCTCATATTGTCGCATCAGCGCGCAGGCGGCATCATAAAACGAATGCGTGAAATATCGCGAGAGGCCCTGACGCCGGGTTCGCCCGAGACTGTTTTCGATCTCGTGGCCGCGGTGGAGGACTACCCGCGTTTTCTTCGCGGCTGCGCCGGCGCCGAGATTCATCGTCAGGACGAGCGCGAGGCGCTGGCCAGCCTGGACCTCAAGGGCGGTGTGTTCAAGCAGCGCCTGACCACGCTGAACCGGATGGAACGGCCGCGCCGGCTGGTCATGAACCTGAGCGAAGGGCCTTTTCGTTATTTGCGCGGGGAGTGGCGGTTCGAACCGGCCGGCTCGGGCTGCAGGGTATCGCTGCGGATCGAGTTCGAGTTTTCCAGCCGGGCCCAGGACCTGTTGCTGCGGCCGAGCTTCGAGGCCTTGTGCGACCGCCTGGTCCAGGACTTTCTCAGGCGCGCGAGGGAGAACGCCTCCCGTCATGGCTGACGAAATCGCCATCGAAGTGAGCTACGCCCTTCCGGGCGCACAGCGCGTCCTGACGCTGCGCGTGCCCGCCGGTTCGACGGCGCGGCGCGCGGTCGTGCTTTCCTGCATCGACGCGCTTTTCCCGGAAATCGAAGCCGCGAGCTGTCCGCTCGGCGTGTTCGGCGCGGCGGTGGCCGACGATTACCGGCTGCAGCACGGCGACCGGCTGGAGGTCTATCGGCCGCTTGAAAACGACCCGATGGAGGCGCGACGCCTGGGCGCTAGCCGGCGGGCAGGGGCGTGATTTCGATCGAGCTTACACCTTCGTCCGAGAATTCGATCATGACGATGCGGCGCTCGCCTTCCAGGGTCCCGGGCGTGAACACGTAGTCCCAGCGATCGGCGTGAAACGGGTCGCGCACCGTCGGTGTGCCCAGCAGATAGGCGACCTGCTCGCGGGTCATCCCCATTTCCACCTTGTCGATATCGCCGGGATCGGTGATCCATCCCTGGTAGATGTTGACCTTGTAGACGCAGCCCGCCAGCAGCGCGCCGGCTGCGGCAATCACCACCAGACGGCGCAAATAAATACAAGGCTTCATCGCGGAGCCGGAGTATATCAGCGGGGCTCTGCGGTAGCCCGTTCTTGCCCCCTGCATTCGGGGGCTTGTGAGCCAGGGATGGCGGAGCAAGCTACAGGGATGTATTCATGCGTCTCCCGGAAGAAGGAAGCGAAGAGAAGGCGGGATTGAAGCGCTTTGGTCGTTTCGGGTCAGTGCCGTTTCCGCACGTACAGGACCAGGCTGTGGTCGATCAGTTCGTAACCCGCCGACCGCACGACTTCTTCCTGCAGGCGCTCGATGTCCTCGTTGACGAATTCAATGACCTCCCCGGTGTCGATGCAGATCATGTGGTCGTGGTGATCGCCCGAGTCGAGCTCGAACACGGAATGGCCGCTCTCGAAGTTGTGCCGCGTGACCAGGCCCGCCTGTTCGAACTGTGTCAACACCCGGTAGATCGTCGCCAAGGGAATTTCGTTGTCGTCCGCCGCCAGCTTCAGGTGGATGTCGTCGGCGCTCAGGTGGCGTTCGCTGCTTTGCGCCAGCACGCGAAAGATGCTGAGCCTGGGCTGGGTGACCTTCAGGCCAACAGCCTGCAGGTTCTTGCGCGGTACGTTCCTGGTCACTTGACTGCCGCCGCCCCGCCCGCATGCGATCCCGCGCCCGGCGTCTGCCTGATGCGCCCGCGCGCGAGCATCTCCTCGGCGTGGGCCAGGGTCCGGGGCGTGATCTCCACACCCCCAAGCATACGCGCTACTTCCCGTATCCGTTCGCTTTCGGCCAGTTGCGCGGACACCGTTCGCGTGCCGCCGTCGCGCACGATCTTGCTCACCCGGATCTGCCGGCCGGCCTGGCTGGCGACCTGCGGGAGATGGGTCACGCAGAGCACCTGGCCGCGCTCGCCGAGTTCCGCCAGGCCGGCGCCCACCACTTCGGCTACCCGGCCGCCGATTCCCGAGTCCACTTCATCGAAAACCATGGTCGGCGGCTGTCGGGCGCCGACCGCCGCAAGCTGGATCGCCAGCCCGATCCGGGCCAGTTCGCCGCCCGAGGCGCAACGCGCCAGCGGACGCGCGGCCTGACCGGGATTGAGCGCCACCAGGAATTCCACCCGGTCGCGTCCCCTGCGTCCCAAAGCGCCGGTCTCGCCGAAGCGCACGGAAAGCGATCCGCCTTCCATCGCCAGGCCCTGCATGCGATCGGATACCGCGCGGGCAAACTCCGTTGCCGCCCGCCTGCGGGCCTTGGACAGGCTGGCGGCGCCGTCGTCCGTTTTCCGCCGCAGGTCGTCGCGGCGCTGGAGCGCCTGCGAAAGCCGTTCGTCCAGCGATTCCAGGCCTTCCTTCTCGTCTTTCAGTTCCGCGGCCAGCCCGGGCAGTTCCTCCTGGCCGCGGCCGTGCTTGCGGGCCACGGCCAGCAACGCCTGCCGCCGTTGCTGGACTTCGTCAAGATTGCCGTCCTCTTCTTCCAGGTCCATGCCGACATTCTGAATGGAGGCCACCGCTTCATCGACCAGCACTTCCGATTCGCTGAGCAGGCGGGCCGCCTCCCTGAGGCCGGGCTCGAATTGGCCCGCGCTCTCGAGCGCCTGGCGGGCGGACGCCAGCGCACTGCCGGCGGAGTGCTCGCTCTCGCGAAGCGCATCAAGGGCGCCGCCTGCCGTTTCGAGCAGGCGCGCCCGGTTGGCCAGGCGCATGCGAATGCGGTCCAGTTCTTCCATTTCGCCCGCCTGGGGATTCAGCGCCTCGAGTTCGCCGATCCAGCTGTTCAGCAGGTCCCGGCGAGCGGCCCGCTCGCCGGCGCGCTGATTCAGGGAGTCGCATTCGCGCTCCGCGTCGCGCAGTTCCTGGTAGCGCGCCGAAAACTCTTCCACGGATTCGGACAGCCCTCCGAACTCGTCCAGGATGCGCAGTTGCGCCCCGGTGTGAAGCAATGCCTGGTGCGCCTTCTGCCCGGAGATGTCCACGATGCAGGCGCCCAGCTCGCGCAAGCGGCGGGCGGGGACCGGCACGCCGTTCAGGGAGCCGCGCGAGCGCCCGTCGGCGCGGATGACCCGCCGCATGATGCACTCGCCGGCGAGGTCGTAATCGCCGGCCCAGGAAGGCAGCGGCGTTGACTCGGGGACCTCGAAACAGGCGGTCACGTCCGCCTGCGTTTCGCCGGTGCGCACCTGGTTCGAGTCGGCGCGCTCGCCGGTGGCCAGCGACAGCGCCTCCACCAGAATGGACTTTCCCGCGCCGGTCTCCCCGGTCAGCGCGGTGAATCCCGGCTCCATGTCCAGTTCGGCGGAATCGACCACAGCCAGGTTGCGGATGGCCAGGTGGGTCAGCACGAATCTAGCCGGCGTCTTGCGTCGCGGGCCCCTTGGCCCAGTTGAGCTTCTCGCGAAGCACCGAGAAATAGTTGTAGTCGGACGGATGGATCAGCTTGAGCCGGCGCGAGGAGCGGGACACGTGCAGCGTCTGGCCGTATTCCAGGACGCCCAGATCGACGCCGTCGCAACTCACGGCCGCGGTAATTCCGGTGTCCGCCGGGATCGCCAGCGCCAGCTTCGCGGCGCCCGGAATCACCAGCGGACGGTCGTCCAGTTTGTGCGGGCAGATCGGCACCAGCACGGTGGCATCGAGGCGCGGATCGACAATGGGCCCCCCGCAACTCATCGCGTAGGCGGTGGAGCCGGTGGGCGTGGCGGCGATGAACCCGTCGCCGCGGTGGGTGGCGATATGGCGCCCGTCCACCGTGGTCGAAAGCTCAAGGATCCGGGCGCCGCCGCTGCGATGCGCGACCACATCGTTGACCGCCGTGGCGCGCAGGGCCTTGCCCTTCCTGCGGGTCAGCCGGGCGCTCAGCAGCATGCGGCGTTCCGAAAAGTACTGGCCTGCCAGCAGCGCGGAAAGTTCCGATTCGAATCGTTCCTGACCCAGGTCGGCCAGGAACCCGAGCCGGCCCAGGTTGACGCCCAGCAGGGGAGTGTCTCGCTGCACGGCGACCTGCGCCGCGCGCAGCATGGCGCCGTCCCCACCCATCGCGATGATCAACTGGGCCTCCTGCGCAGTCGCCGGTTTCTCCTGGCCGTGCGCGAGCGTTGCCGAGCATCCGAGTTCGGTCAGATGGGCCGCCAGTTCGCCGGCCGCCTGCGCGATGGCGTCGTGCCCGTCTCGGGCAAGAATCGCCACCCTTTGGAACTGGATTTTCGGCATTTGCGGAACCTCTGTTCGGCGGCAGTCCAACAGGCTGTTGCGGCTTGAAAAAGAGGAATAATGCACCATAGTACCCCCGCATGGAATACACGGGCGAGCAAAGGGGAAACTGCCAATGAGCAAGCGCAAGCAATCCGAAGAGCCGGAAGCCGAAGGTACGGCGGATGCGGCTGTCAGCGCCGATGCCGCCGAATCCGCCGAACCGGAAGATCCCGCGAAGCAGATCGAGGGCCTCAAGGCCGCGCTCAACGAACAGCATGAGGCTCATTTACGGGCGGTGGCCGAGGCCGAGAACGTTCGCCGGCGCGCGCAAAGGGAAATCAGCAATGCGTACGGGCGCGGTCAGCGGCAGATCGCGCGCGAATTCCTGGCGTCCATCGACGCACTGGAGTTGGGCCTGAGTTCCGCCGACGGCGCCACCGCGGAAACCCTCCTGGAAGGGCAGCAGGCCACGCTCCGCCAGCTACTGAAGGCGCTGGAGCAGTTCGGCGTCGAGGCGGTGGACCCCGAGGGCGAGCCCTTCGATCCGGAGCGCCACGAGGCGGTGAGCATGCAGCCGTCCGATTCGGTGGCTGCCGACAGCGTGATCGCCGTCATGCAGAAGGGTTATCTCATGCAGGGCAGCCTGCTGCGCGCCGCGCGCGTCGTGGTATGTTCCGGCCCCCCCGAGGCTGCGGAGCCGGCGAACGACGCAGACGACTAAAGCGCGGTGATGCACCCTTCCTGGCAGGAGCGTCGCGAAGTGGCTCCAGAAGGAAGGGTGCATCACCGCGCGAAGGGAAAGCTCCCCGCCCGTTGAATTGCGGGCCCTGAATCCTCATATCGGGTATTGGTAACAAATGTGTTGAAGTTCATGGAGAAACACGCATGAGCAAGATAATCGGAATCGATCTGGGGACCACCAATTCCTGCGTGGCCGTCATGGACGGCAAGCAGGGCAAGGTGATCGAGAATTCCGAAGGCGACCGCACCACGCCTTCGATCGTCGCTTTCGCAAAGGACGACCAGGTCCTGGTGGGCCAGTCCGCCAAGCGCCAGGCCATCACCAATCCCACCAACACGCTGTACGCGATCAAGCGTCTGATCGGGCGCAGGTTCAAGGACAGCGTCGTGCAGCGCGATGCCGAGATGGTGCCGTACAAGCTGGTGGAATCGGACAACGGCGACGCCTGGGTGGAGGTCAAGGGGCGCAAGATCGCACCGCCCGAGATTTCCGCGCGCGTTCTCCAGAAGATGAAGAAGACGGCCGAGGATTTCCTGGGTGAGGACGTGACCGAAGCCGTGATCACGGTCCCGGCCTATTTCAACGACTCCCAGCGCCAGGCCACCAAGGACGCCGGCAAGATCGCCGGGCTCGAGGTCAAGCGCATCATCAACGAGCCTACCGCGGCCGCGCTGGCCTACGGCATGGGCCAGCAGCGCGGCGACCGCAAGATTGCCGTATACGACCTGGGCGGCGGCACCTTCGATATCTCGATCATCGAGATTGCCGAGATCGACGGCGAGACGCAGTTCGAAGTGCTGGCCACCAACGGCGACACTTTCCTGGGCGGAGAGGACTTCGACAACCGGCTGATCGACTACCTCGCCGGCGAGTTCGAGAAGGAGCAGGGAGTGGACATCCGCAAGGACCCGCTGGCCATGCAGCGCCTGAAGGAGGCCGCGGAGAAGGCCAAGATCGAACTGTCCACGCAGCAACAGACGGAGATCAACCTGCCGTTCATCACCGCCGACGCGGACGGGCCCAAGCACATGAACATCCGGGTCACCCGCGCCAAGCTCGAGGCCCTGGTGGAGGACCTCATCAGCCGCACGATCGGGCCCTGCCGCACGGCGCTGTCCGACGCCGGCCTTTCCGTGGGCGACATCAACGACGTGATCCTGGTGGGCGGGCAGATCCGCATGCCCAAGGTCCAGGAAGCCGTGCGCGACTTCTTCGGCCGCGATCCGCGCAAGGACGTGAATCCCGACGAGGCCGTGGCGCTGGGCGCCGCCATCCAGGCCGGCGTCCTTTCCGGGAGCGTCAAGGACGTATTGCTCCTCGACGTGACCCCGCTGTCCCTGGGCATCGAGACGCTGGGGCAGGTCATGACCCGTCTGATCGACAAGAACACGACGATTCCGACCCGCGCCAACCAGGTGTTCTCGACCGCCGAGGACGGCCAGTCCGCGGTGACGATCCACGTGCTGCAGGGCGAGCGCCAGCGGGCCGCGGACAACAAGTCGCTGGGACGCTTCGACCTCACCGACATTCCGCCGGCGCCGCGCGGCGTGCCGCAGATCGAGGTGACCTTCGATATCGACGCCAACGGCATCCTGAACGTGTCGGCCAAGGACAAGGCCACCGGTCGCGAGCAGAAGATCGTGATCAAGGCCTCCAGCGGGCTGTCCGACAAGGAGATCGACCAGATGGTCCAGGAAGCCGAGATGCATGCCGAGGAGGACCGCAAGTTCCGCGAACTGGTGGACGTGCGCAACCAGGCCGACGGGCTGGTGCACTCCAGCGAGAAGGCGCTGTCCGACCTGGGCGAAAAGGTGCAGCCGGACGAGCGGGCGGCCATCGAATCGGCTGTGGCCGACCTGAAGACGGCGCTGCAGGGCGACGACAAGTCGGTCATCGAAGCCAAGAGCCGGGCGCTGTCCGAGGCGGCCGCGGGCCTTGCCCAGCGGGTCTACCAGGAGCAGGCGCAGGCCGAGCAGGGCGCCGCAGGCGCGGAGCCGGAAATGGACTCCGGCGGCGATGACGCCGACGTCACCGACGCGGAGTTCGAGGACGTTACGCCGGACGACCAGAAGAAGTCCGCCTGATTGCTACGCACACCGTAGCCGTCTCTTCGCCTCCTCCGTCCGGGAGTATTGGAGGCAGGGATGCCGGAGCAAGCTACAGGGATGTATTCATGCGTCTCCCGGACGGAGGAGGCGAAGAGACGGCGGACTCGAAGGGAGTAACCTGAATGGCCGAGCGGGACTACTACGAGGTCCTCGGCGTGGACCGCAACGCGTCGGAAGCGGATGTCAAGAAGGCATTCCGGCGCCTGGCCATGCGCTATCACCCGGACCGCAATCCCGACCAGGGCGAGGAAGCCGCGAACCGCTTCAAGGAGGCCAAGCGCGCCTACGAGATCCTGAGCGACGAGCAAAAGCGCGCCGCCTACGATCAGTTCGGCCATGCAGGCGTCGAAGCGGGCGCCGGCGCCGGCGCGTCCGCAGACCCTTTCAACACGATCTTCGGCGACATCTTCGGCGAAGTCTTCGGCGGCCGGCGCGGCGGCGCACAACAGTCCCGCCGCGGCGCCAACCTGCGCTACCGGCTCGACCTGGACTTTACCCAGGCCATATTCGGCGCCGATGTGCGGATCACCATTCCGCGCACCGTGGCCTGTTCCACCTGTTCCGGCTCCGGGGCCCGGCCCGGGACCGGGTTGAGCACCTGCGGACGCTGCGGAGGCGCCGGGCAGACCCAGGTGCGCCAGGGCATCTTTTCCATCCGGCAGACTTGCGGCGCATGCGGCGGCGAGGGGCGCGTCGTGTCCGATCCCTGCGGGGACTGCTCCGGCAACGGTGCGGTCCGCAAGAGCGAGGAGATTTCGCTCAAGGTGCCGCCGGGCGTGGACACCGGCGACCGTTCCCGCGTGCGCGGCAAGGGCAACGCAGGAAAACGCGGCGGCCCGGCCGGCGACCTGCTGGTGGAAATGAACGTCCGGCCCCATCCCTTCTTTGAGCGGGACGGGGCCAATCTGCACTGCCGCTTTCCATTAAGCTTTACCACCGCTGCCCTGGGTGGAGAGGTGGAAGTGCCGACACTGACCGGAAACGTGAAACTGAAGATCCCCGCCGGCACCCAATCCGGGCGCACCTTCCGCCTGCGCAATCGCGGCGTCAAGCCGGCCCGCGGCGGACGCAAGGGGGACCTCTTCTGCCATATCGAAGTCGAAACGCCCGTGGGGCTGAACGGCGCACAGAAGCGGCTGCTCAAGGAGTTTGCCCGGGAGCTTGAGAGCCAGGGCGACCGCCAGCAGCCCCGCCGGGCGCGCTGGCTCGAGTGGGCGCGGGGCAAGGGAAGCGAGCGGCGCGCATCATGAAGATCAGCCTGCTGGGAGCCAGCGGCCGCATGGGTCGCGAACTGATGACACGGGTGGCCGCGGCCGGCGACCTGGAGCTTGCGGGCGCCCTGGCGGTGCCCGACGATGCCTGGATCGGTCAGGACGCCGGGCTGGCCGCCAACCTTCCCGCCGCCGGTGTCGAGGTCACGGATTCGCCGGCCGAATGCGTTGCCGGCGCCGATGTGGCGATCGATTTTTCCTCCGCTGCCGTGACAGCGGAGATCGCATCCGCCTGCGCCGAAGCCGGCTGCGCGCTGGTGGAGGGCGTGACCGGAATCGGCGAGGCGGGCCAGGCGGCCCTCGAAAGGGTTGCCGGGCGGATCGCCGTCCTGCAGGCCAGCAACATGAGCCTGGGCGTGTACGTGCTGAATGAACTGCTCAGGGTGGCGGCGGGGCAGCTCGGTGAGGACTACGACCTCGAAATCGTCGAGACCCACCATCGCGGCAAGGCCGACGCCCCGTCGGGGACGGCGCTGCAACTCGGCAGGACGGCCGCCGCGGCGCGCGGACGGGAGTTCTCCGAGGTTGCCGTTTTCCAGCGCCATGGTCAGACCGGTGCACGGGAGAAGGGCTCCATAGGGTTCAGCGCGGTGCGCGGAGGGGGTTATTCCGGCAATCATTCCGTGTTGCTGGCCGGCAACGAGGAAGTGCTGGAATTGCGGCACCAGAGCCTGAGCCGCGGCGTATTCGCCGCCGGAGCGCTGCGCGCCGCACGCTGGCTTGCCGGCCGGCCGCCCGGGCTGTACGATTTGTCCTCCGTAATGGCGGCTTCCGCGAACTAGTGACTCCCGCGGTGCTAGCCCTGGCGGGCGGGGCCGTGTTCCGTGGCTGGTCGATCGGCGCCGATGGAGAGACCGTCGGCGAGGTGGTGTTCAACACCGCCATGACCGGCTACCAGGAAATCCTCACCGATCCGTCCTATTGCCGGCAGATCGTGACCCTGACTGTGCCCCACGTGGGCAACACCGGCGCTAACTGCGAAGACTACGAGTCCGACCGTGTCTATGCGGCGGGTCTGATCATCCGCGATTTGCCGGTAGTCGAAAGCAATTGGCGCAAGGACACGCCGTTCACGGATTTTCTTCGTGACGAAGGCACGGTTGCGATCGCCGGGATCGATACCCGACGGCTGACGCGCATCCTGAGAGAAGAGGGCGCGCAGCAGGGCTGCATCCTCACCGGTTCGGATCGGTCCGACGAGGCGCTGGCCAGGGCCCGCGCCGCACCGGGCATGGTGGGCATGGACCTGGCCCGAGTCGTGAGCGTCGACTCGGCCTATGAGTGGCCGGTGGACACCGGAGGTCCGGAAATCGCCTGGACCGGCGGCACTGAAGGCCGGAGGTTCGACCGGATCGTGGCCTACGACTACGGCGTCAAGCGGAACATTCTCCGCTCGCTGGCCCGTCTGGCCCGGCGCGTGACCGTGCTGCCCGCCGAGGCGCCGGCAAGCGAGGCCCTTTCGCTGAAGCCGGACGGCATTTTCCTGTCAAACGGACCCGGCGACCCCGAGCCCTGCACCTACGCGATCGAGGCGGTAAAGGAGATTCTGGACACGGGAACGCCCGTCCTGGGCATCTGCCTGGGCCACCAGATCCTGGGTCTGGCCTGCGGTGCACGCACAATGAAGATGAAATTTGGACATCACGGGGCCAATCATCCTATTGTGGACCTCGAAAGCGGGGAGGTGGCCATCAGCAGCCAGAACCACGGCTTTGCCGTGGAAGAGGAGAGCCTGCCCCATAGTCTGCGGGCCACCCATCGCTCGCTGTTCGATGGAACCCTGCAGGGCCTGGCGCACCGTAGTCGACCCGCCATCGGCTTTCAGGGCCACCCCGAGGCCAGCCCGGGCCCGCATGATCTTGGCTACGCCTTCGAACGCTTCGCCGGACTGATCAGGACCTCTTGACCCGATGCCTCGCAGGGACGATCTCGAAAGCGTGCTGATCATCGGCGCGGGACCGATCGTGATCGGTCAGGCCTGCGAATTCGACTATTCCGGCGTTCAGGCTTGCAAGGCGCTGCGCGAGGAGGGTTATCGCGTGGTTCTGGCCAACTCGAATCCGGCCACCATCATGACCGACCCGGAAACCGCCGACGCGGTATATATCGAGCCGGTGAACGCACGCTCCCTGGCCGCGGTGATCGAGCGCGAGCGTCCGGACGCACTGCTTCCCACCATGGGCGGACAGACTGGCCTGAATACGTCGCTGGAACTGGAGCGCCTGGGCGTTCTCGAGCAGTTCGGCGTGGAACTGATAGGGGCCCGCGGCGACGTCATCGACAAGGCCGAGGATCGCGAGCGCTTTCGCGACGCGATGCTGTCCATTGGCCTGGAAACGCCCCGCTCCTGGATGGTCCGCAGCGTTTCCGAGGCGCTGGAGGTGATCGGCGAGATCGGTTATCCGGCCATCATCCGCCCCTCGTTCACCCTGGGTGGCGTGGGCGGCGGCATTGCCCGCGACGCGGCCGAGTTCGAATCGGCGATGGCGCGGGCGTTGGACGCGTCCCCCAGCCACTCGGCGCTGGTCGAGGAATCGGTGCTGGGCTGGAAGGAATTCGAGATGGAGGTGGTTCGCGACGGACGCGACAACTGCATCATCGTTTGCTCGATCGAGAACGTCGATCCCATGGGTATACACACGGGCGACTCGATTACCGTGGCGCCTGCGCTGACCCTGACCGACAAGGAATATCAGCGTATGCGCGACGCATCGATCGCGGTGCTGCGGGAGATCGGCGTGGACACGGGTGGCTCCAACGTGCAGTTTGCGATTCATCCCGATGACGGCCGCATGGTGGTGATCGAGATGAATCCTCGGGTATCGCGCTCCTCGGCCCTGGCTTCCAAGGCCACCGGCTTCCCCATCGCCAAGGTGGCGGCCAAGCTGGCGATCGGCTATACGCTGGACGAGCTCAGGAACGAGATCACCGCCGGGCGCACGCCGGCCTCCTTCGAGCCGGCGATCGACTACATCGTGACCAAGGCGCCGCGTTTCGCCTTCGAGAAGTTCCCGCGCGCCGATGCGCGGCTGACCACCCAGATGAAGTCGGTAGGCGAGGCGATGTCGCTGGGCAGGACGTTTCAGGAGTCGCTGCAGAAGGCCCTGCGGAGCCTGGAGATCGGCATCGACGGGCTGTGCGAACGCGTGGACTCCTCCAGTCCCGATGCGCGGGCGCTGGTGGGAGAGGAACTGCGCACCGCGGGCGCGGAACGCCTGCTGTACGTGGCCGATGCCCTGCGCCTTGGGATGTCCGAGCGGGAAGTTTTCGAACTGTGCCGGATCGATCCGTGGTTCATCGGCCAGATCGCCGACCTGGTGCGCGAGGAAGAGGCACTGAAGACCGCCGGACTGGAGGACTTGAGCGAAGACCGGCTCGTGCAACTGAAGCGCAAGGGCTTTGCCGACAGCCGCCTTGCGCATCTGCTCGGCGTGAGCGAGCAGCAGGTTACGGAGCGGCGGCGGGCGGCGGGGATAGGGCCGGTCTTCAAGCGCGTCGACAGTTGCGCAGCGGAATTTCCCACGTCCACGGCCTACATGTATTCCAGCTACGAGGAGGAATGCGAGGCGGAGCCCTCCGAGCGGGCCAAGATCATGATCCTGGGCGGCGGGCCCAACCGGATCGGGCAGGGCATCGAGTTCGACTATTGCTGCGTGCACGCGGCGCTGGCGCTGCGCGAAGCCGGTTACGAGACGATCATGGTGAACTGCAACCCCGAGACCGTTTCCACCGACTACGACACCTCCGACAAGCTGTATTTCGAGCCCCTGACGGTCGAGGACGTCATGGAGATCGTCCGGCGAGAGGAGCCCCGGGGCGTGATCGTTCAGTACGGCGGCCAGACGCCGCTTCGGATCACGCGGGACCTGGACCGCGCCGGCGCCCCGATTATCGGAACGCCCCCGGACGCCATCGACCGGGCCGAGGATCGCGAGCGTTTCAAGGACCTGCTCCGGGAACTGGGCCTGAGGCAGCCGGAGAACCGCACCGCGCGCTCGGTGGACGAGGCGGTGCGAATGGCAAGGGAACTCAAGTACCCGCTGATGCTCAGGCCTTCCTACGTCCTGGGCGGGCGCGCGATGGACGTGATGCACGGCGAGGAGGAATTGCGGCGCTACATGGCCGAGGCCGTGTCCGTGTCGAACGAGAGCCCGGTGCTGCTGGACGAGTTTCTGCCCCGGGCGGTGGAATTCGACGTTGACGCGATCTACGACGGCGAACGGGTCCTGATCGGCGGAATCATGGAGCACATCGAACAGGCCGGGGTCCACTCCGGGGACTCGGCCTGCTGCCTGCCGCCCGCAACCGCCGGAGAGGACGTGCAGACGGAGCTGGCGCGCCAGACCGGGCTTATGGCCGAGGCGCTGGGCGTGCGCGGGCTGATGAACGTGCAGTTCGCGATCCAGGACGGCGACATCTATGTCCTGGAGGTGAATCCCCGAGCCTCGCGCAGCGTGCCCTACGTCTCCAAGGCCGTCGGCATACAGCTCGCCAAGGTCGCCGCGCTGGTCATGGCGGGGCGCACCCTCGACCAACAGGGGGTCGGCGATCCTCCGCGGCCGGCGTATTTCTCGGTCAAGCAATCGGTCTTTCCGTTCTCCCGGTTCCCCGGCGCGGACCCGATACTCGGTCCGGAAATGAAATCCACCGGCGAAGTCATGGGCGTGGGAACCAGCTTTGCCGAGGCATACGCCCGCGCTCAGGAAGGCGCCGGCGTGGACCTCAAGCGGGGCGGCGCGGCCCTTTTGTCGCTGCGCGATCCGGACAAGGAAGAGTCGGTGGAACTGGCGCGCATGCTGCAACTGAAGGGATTCGACCTGGTGGCCACGCACGGGACCGCCAGCTTCCTGGCCCGCCGCGGGGTTTCCTGCCGGCGCATCAACAAGGTGCGCGAGGGCCGCCCGCATATCGTGGACCTGATCTGCAACGGCGAGGTGGACCTGATCGTGAACACGACGGAGGGGCGCGCCTCGATCCTGGAATCGCACGAAATCCGGGAGCAGGCCGTTCGCAACAACGTCACCTACTTCACCACGCTGGCGGCTGCCGACGCGGCCTGCCGGGCCATCGACTACTACGGAGCAGGCGCGGTATCGCGGCTGCAGGATCTGCACGAGGCAATGGCCACATGACCCAGGTTCCGATGACCCGCGCCGGCGAACAGGCGCTGCGCGAGGAGTTGAAGCGGCTGAGGAACGAGGACCGTCCGCGCCTGGCGCGCGCCATAGGAGAGGCCCGCGAGCACGGCGACCTGCGCGAGAACGCCGAGTATCACGCGGCCAAGGAGCAGCAGGGACTGGTCGAGGCCCGCATCCGCGATATCGAAGGGCGCCTGGCCCACGCCCGCGTGATCGACCTGGACCGGATTCCGCATGACGGGCGGGTCGTCTTCGGCGTTACCGTGGATCTGAGGAGTCTGGACGGAGGCGGGCAGGTCAGTTACCAGATCGTGGGCGAGGACGAGGCCAGGGTGCGGGACGACGCGATTTCATTCGTCTCGCCGATGGCCCGTTCATTGATCGGCAAGTACGAAGGCGACGAGATTTCACTCAGCACGCCGGGGGGCCTTCGAAGCTTCGAAATCCTGGCCGTGAACTACGAATAAGGCCAGGATGAAAACAGGCGCCTGGGCGGACCACTGGACCCGGCGCGCGCGGGCGGAAGGATGGCGGTCCCGGGCGGTATACAAGCTTCGGGAACTCGATCGCCGCGAGCGCCTTTTCGGCCGTGGCGGCAGGATCGTCGATCTGGGCGCAGCGCCCGGGGGATGGAGCCAGTACGCAGCGCGAAAGGTGGCGCCGGGCGGACGGGTCGTGGCGATAGACATCGAGCCGATGGAGCCGATCAAGGGCGTTGAGGTCGTGCAGGGCGACATTGCCGATACTGCGGTCGTTGCGGACCTCCGGCGGGCCCTGGGCGGGCCGGCGGACGCGGTCCTTTCGGACCTTGCGCCGAAGCTGAGCGGCAACCGGGACCGGGACCAGGCGGTATCGATGGAACTGGCCGCCATGGCCCTCGAAGCGGCTCTTGAACTTTTGCGGCCGGGGGGCGTGTTCGTGACCAAGCTCTTTCAGGGCGCCGGTTTCGAGGAATTCGTCGCCACGGCCCGCGCCGGCTTGCGCAAGGCGCGGCTTCGCACGCCGGCGGCTTCGAGAAAGGCGAGCCGCGAAACATACCTGGTCGGCCGCACCTGACTCGGTGCTTCGATCTCGCCGTTCTTCGCTTCCCTACTTCCGGGAGACGCTGTGAGCGCCGGGTCATCGGCGCTCACTGGCTTGGTTCCACTCTGACGGCAGTGCCGCCAGTGGCTCCAACACTCTGGGAAGTAGGGAAGCAAAGAACGGCTATAGCAGCCACTTGAAGAAGCGCTTTGTCGCCCTCAAGTCCCGTGTAGAAGAAAAAACTCCCGTACGTGTCAACGTTTTGTCCACGGCAAGAACACCTGTTTGCTACAATCGGTCGGCTAATCCGGACCTCACTGCAGGGGTCCGTACTCATCAAGGAGGCACGCGATGAGCCTGAGAATCAACGATGTGGCGCCGGACTTCACGGTCGAGACGACCGAAGGCGCAATTCGTTTCCACGAGTGGATCGGCGACGGCTGGGCCATTCTGTTTTCTCACCCCAAGGATTTCACGCCGGTGTGTACCACCGAGCTGGGCTACATGGCGGGGCTCATGCCGGAGTTCTCGAAGCGCAATGCCAAGGTCATCGGACTGAGCGTCGATCCGGTAAGCGATCACAACGAGTGGGTCAAGGACATCGAGGAAACGCAGGGACACGCCGTCACCTATCCGTTGATCGGCGATCCCAACCTCGAGATCGCCAAGTTGTACGACATGCTGCCGGCAGGCGCCGGCGACACCTCCGAAGGCCGCACCGCGGTGGATAACCTCACCGTGCGCTCGGTTTTCGTCGTCGGCCCGGACAAGCGGATCAAGGCCATGCTGACCTACCCGATGAGCACGGGGCGCAATTTCGACGAAGTGCTGCGGCTGCTGGATTCCTGCCAGCTCACCGCGTCGCACCAGGTCGCGACCCCGGTGAACTGGAAGTGGGGCGAGGACGTCATCATCGTGCCCGCGGTCTCGAACGAACAGGCCAGGGAAAAGTTCCCCGACGGTTGGGAAGCGCCCAAGCCCTATCTGAGGATCGTGCCGCAGCCCGAATGAACAAGTTCACCAAGAATATCTTCCTGTGGCTGGTCATAGCGCTGGCCCTGATGATGTTGCTGCAGCCCCTGAACAACCGGGGCACTCAGGCCGAGGAGATCAATTTCTCGCAGTTCCTCGAGTTGGTGGGCAACGGCGGCATCAAGGAAGTCGAAATCCTGGAAGACCGCACGATTCGCGGCGAACAGGTCGGCGGACAGAAATTCGTAACCTACAGCCCACCCTCCACCGACAATTCCGAACTGGTGCGCGAGCTCACTGTGAGCGGTGCGGAGGTGCATTCGCCCAAACCGAAGACGGAGAGCGCCTGGGTTTCATTCCTGCTTAACCTGCTGCCGTTTCTGCTGCTGATTGGCATCTGGCTGTATTTCATGCGGCAGATGCAGGGCGGCGTGGGCGGCCGTGGCGGGGCCATGTCTTTCGGCCGCAGCCGCGCCCGCCTGCTCAATCCGGACCAGACCCCCGTGACTTTCGAGGACGTCGCCGGAATCGAGGAGGCCAAGGAGGAGGTTGCCGAAGTGGTCGAGTTCCTGAAGGACCCCTCCAAATTCCAGCGACTCGGCGGAAAGATCCCCAAGGGCGTGCTCATGGTGGGCCCGCCCGGCACCGGCAAGACCCTGCTGGCGCGCGCGATCGCCGGCGAGGCGGAGGCTCCTTTCTTCACCATCTCCGGTTCGGATTTCGTCGAGATGTTCGTGGGCGTGGGCGCATCGAGAGTGCGCGACATGTTCGAGCAGGCCAAGAAACAGGCGCCCTGCATCATCTTCATCGACGAGATCGACGCGGTCGGACGCCACCGGGGCGCCGGCCTGGGCGGCGGTCATGACGAGCGCGAGCAGACGCTGAACCAGCTCCTGGTGGAGATGGACGGGTTCGCCGGCAGCGAGGGCATCATCGTCATCGCCGCCACCAACCGGCCCGACGTGCTGGATCCGGCGCTGCTGCGCCCCGGCCGCTTCGACCGCCAGGTGGTGGTGCCCTTGCCGGACATTCGCGGACGGGAGTTGATTCTCAAGGTCCACATGCGCAAGGTCCCGGTCCACGACAGCGTTTCCGCCAGCACGCTGGCGCGCGGAACGCCCGGTTTCTCCGGCGCCGACCTCGCCAACCTGGTCAATGAGGCGGCCCTGCTGGCCGGGCGGGTCGGGAACAAGTCCGTGACCATGGAGCAGTTCGAGAAGGCCAAGGACAAGATCCTGATGGGCACCGAACGCAAGTCCATGGTGATGAGCCCGGAGGAGCGCAAGCTCACCGCTTATCACGAATCAGGGCATGCCATCGTGGGCCTGAGCGTGCCGGAACACGACCCGGTGCACAAGGTCACGATCATTCCGCGCGGCCGTGCGCTGGGCGTGACGATGTTTCTGCCGGAAGTCGACCGCCACAGCCATTCGAAGCAGCGCCTGACCAGCCAGATCACCAGCCTGTTCGGCGGACGCGTTGCCGAGGAGCTGATCTTCGGCAAGGACGCGGTGACCACCGGGGCCTCGAACGATATCGAACGCGCCACCGCGATCGCGCGAAACATGGTCACCAAGTGGGGCCTGTCCAGCCGCCTGGGTCCGCTGACTTACAGCGAGGAGGACGGCGAGGTGTTCCTGGGTCGCACGGTCACCCAGCACAAGCAGGTGTCCGACGCCACGGTGCACGCGATCGACAAGGAAGTGCGCGAAATCATCGACACCGCCTACGAGCGGGCGCGGACCATTCTTGTCGACAACATTGAGCGCCTGCACGCCATGGCCGACGCGCTGCTCAAGTACGAAACGATCGAGCAGCTGCAGATCGGCGAGATCATGGAAGGAGAGGAGCCCACCCCGCCGCCGGGCTGGGGCAAGACGGGCAAGAAGAAGAAAAAGGCCGCCAGCAGAAAACGCAAGCGCCCAGCCGCCGATATCGGCAAGCCCGCCGAACAGCACTAGATATCTTTTTTTAAGATAGTTAGAGTCTTTTTTAAGATAGTTAGAATCTTTTCAGATAGTTCACTATCTATATCAGATAGATAACGCGATTTCCTGAATCGTTTTCCAGGCCGAGCGCACGTGCCCGGCCTCGGTGCGGGTCTGGCCGACGGAAAAGCGGATGACCATGCGGCCGTTCACCGAACCCCGCGTCAGGTACAGGCGGCCGTCGTCGTTGATCGCCTGCAGCAAACGCTCGTTGAGTTCGTCCAGCGCAACTCCGCTTACGCCCTCGGGGGCATAGCGCCAGGTTATGAGCGCGAGGTTGGGGCCGGTGACCAGTTCGAAGTCCTCGGCGGCCTCGACCTCCCTGGCGAGCTCTCCGGTCCACTCGATGTGCGAGCGAATCTTTTCGCGCAGGCCGTCGGCGCCGAAGGCGCGAATCACGAACCAAAGCTTCAGCGCGCGGAACCTGCGGCCGAGAGAGACGCCGAAATCGCGGTACTCGGTGATCTGCTCGTCGCTGGTGTTCTGCAGGTAAACGGGATTGATCGACAGCGAACGCTGCAGCGATTCGGGGTCCCTGAGAAAGTGCGCCGAGCAGTCGAAGTTGGTGAACATCCACTTGTGCGGATTGAACACGAAGGAATCGGCGTCCTGAATGCCGTTCAGCAGGTGGCGGTATTCAGGCAGTATCAGGGCGCTGCCGGCCCAGGCGGCGTCGACGTGCAGATAGACGCCCTCGCGCCGGCAAATCCCACCGATATCCGCCAGCGGATCCATCGCTCCGGTGCCGGTCGTGCCGAGCGTGATTACCACGCAGGCCGGTGTCAGCCCCGCCGCCCGGTCGGCCTCGATCGCCTGCGCGAGCGCATCCGGCTTCATTGCCTGGTGCTCGTCCGTGTCGACGCTGCGGATGCAGTCCAGCGGGAACCCGGCGATGCGCGCGCCCTTGTGGACCGAGGAATTGGCTTCGTCGGAGGTATAGAACGCAAGCCTGTCGACCACCGTGTTCTCTCTCGCCCGCTCTCGCGCCGCAAGCATTGCGCACAGCGTGGCCCCCGAGGCGGAGTCCTGGATCACTCCCCGCCAGGCGCGGGGCAGGCCGAGCAACTCCTGGAGCCATTCCATCATGCGGGCTTCCAGTTCGTTGGCGGCGGGACAGGTTTCCCACAGCATGCACTGGGCCGCCATGCCGGCGGTCAGCATCTCCGCCAGCACCGATGGCGGGCTCGAGTTGGCGGGGAAAAACGCAAAGAAGGACGGATGCTGCCAGTGCGTCATGCCCGGCGGGATCAACTGCCGGAAGTCCGCCAGGATGCGCTCCATCGGCTCGGGCCGTTCGGGCGCGCTGGAGGGCAGGGCGGCAAGGAGGTCGCCGGGTTGCGCCTGCGAGCGCACCGGGAATCCTTCGACTTCCTCGAAATAGTCGGCAATCCAGTCCGCCACTTCGTGCGCGTGCCGGCGGAATGCGCCGGTCTCCAGGCTTTCAGTCATCGTCGAACCAGTCGTCGAGCTCCGAGCCTTTCAGCTCCGTGATCGCGTGCTCATTGAACGCGCGATAGGCCACCCAGTGGCTGATCCTGTCCTGAATCGCGAGGTCCTGCTCGTCGTCCGCCCCTGTCAGGGCCGCGCGGTACTTCCGAAGTTTGTTGTCGGAATAGTCGTTGCAGCGCTTGAGAAAATCCTCAACGATGCGCTTCTTCTCCGAGGCTGTAGCCATTCGATCCTCCTTTCCCGGCTGGCCGATATACTACGCCGTGCCCGCAAAGTTGCCAGCCCATGACCGCCTATCCCGACCTCGACACCTATCGCCGCAGCCTCTTCGACCACGAGGACGAACTGCTGGCCGGGATCATGCCCGCGGCGGTCGCGCGCGGCATGCCCGACATCTCGGTGAACGCCGAAACAGGGCAGGCGCTGAATCTCCTCGCGCGGCTGATCGGCGCGCGCAGGATCCTGGAATTCGGCACCCTGGCCGGTTATTCGGGAATCTGGCTGGCGCGCGCGCTGCCCCCGGGCGGCCTGCTGGTGACCAACGAGTTCGAACCGCTGCACGCCGAAGTCGCGGGCGAGAACTTTCGCCGCGCCGGGGTGGAGGACAAAGTTCGCATCGTACTGGGCAGCGCGCTGGACGTGCAGCCCAAACTGGCCGAGCACGGGCCCTACGACCTGATGTTCATCGACACGGGCAAGGAGGTTTACTCCGACGCGCTCGATTTCGCCCTTGAGCACACCCGGCCGGGCGGCCTGATCCTGGGCGACAACACCAACTGCTTCGGCGAGGGCCACAAGGAACTGGCGCCCGATCATCCGGCCTACGGGATCCAGGTCTTCAATCAGCGCATCGCAACCGAAAAAAGGCTGCAATCGATGATCATTCCGGTCGGTTCCTGGCTTTCCGTATCGCGCGTGCTCGAAAACCCCGAATGACCGACGTCCGCTGGCGGGCGCGCGCTGCCGCCGTCCTTGCAGCGCTGGCGTTTCTTCCCGCCCCCCGCGCCTGGGCCGGGGAGGTGATCGAGGTCGCCGATGGCGTCTACCTGGCAACCGGTTTCGGCCCGTCGAACTCCACCCTGATCGCCGGCGAGGACGCGGCCATCCTGGTCGACGCGCACCACTCCGGCGCCGCGGCCGAAAGGGCCGCCTCCGCCTACCGGCAACGCGTGGAACTGCCTTTCGCCGCAGTCATCTATACCCACGGCGACCGGTCTCACGTGGCCGGCGCGGCGGCGTTCACCGGAAGTTACTTCGCACCCAATGTGTACGCGCGCTCCAACTTCATGCTCAGGCGCAGCGTGACCGGCGTGGAGGCGCGAAAGCGGCGCCAGCGGCAGAAGGGCCTGCTTCTCGGACAGGAGCAGCGCGCCGTCGCGGTGATCGACCCGCTGCCGGCGGAAGAGGACACGGGGGATCGCTACCTGCCTCCCGACAGCCTGTTTTACGGCGACCGCTACCGGCTGCGGATCTCGGGAGTGATGGTGGAACTGGTCGCGGCTCCGGGCGAGACCCAGGACCAGCTCTACGTCTGGCTGCCCGAACGCAAGGTGCTGATTGCCGGAGGCAACTTCTACCAGGCCTTTCCCGGCGACCTGGATGGGATCGGCGACCAGGCGGCGGATTTCGAGCAATGGGCGCGCAGCCTGGACCGGATGCGGGCGGAGAAGGCCGAAGTGCTGATTGCCGGGCACCTTGAGCCCCTGTTCGGCGCGGCCGCGATCGACCGGGCGCTGGCCGACTATGCCGCGGCGCTTCGTTTCGTCCTCGACGAGACCCTGCGAGGTATCGACGCGGGCCTGGCCCCCGGGGAACTGGCCGCTGCAATCCGCCTGCCGCCGAATCTGGCCTCCAGCCCGGTCCTGGCGCAGTCGCACGGCACGCTGGGCTGGGCCGTGCGCTCCGTATACGCGCGCCATATGGGCTGGTTCGACGGCAAGCCCGGCAGCCTGGTACCGTTCGCTCCGCGCACGCTGGCCTGGCGATTGCACGAACTGGCTTCCGGCGCCATCTCGCTGGACGCGGCGCTGGACAACGCGCTGCTGCTGAGGGATTACCGCTGGGCGGCCTGGCTCGCGGACCAGTTGATGCTGATCGAGCCTCAGGAGATGCGCCACGCCGAGCGCAAGGCCAGGGCGCTCGAGGGCATGGCCCGGGACCTGGAGAACCCGCAGGCGCGCAACTACCTGCTGTCCGCCGCCAGAGAACTCCGCCTCAACGGCCCCTAGCAGCTAAAGCCTTTTTCCTCCCCGTCCTATCGGGGAGACGCCATCCTGGCTCGATTCTCGCTGTCCCTGCTCCAACGCTCCCCAATAGGACGGGGAGGAAAAAGGCGAGGGCAGCACGGCGAGGGCAGCACATTAACGGCTACGGTGGCAGACCATCCCTGGGGCGCTAAACTTGGGGGTCCGATTGAACGAATACGAAGATGGTAGAGCAGAGCCTGCGCGATGCTGTGACGACCCTCGACCGGGCTGCCTCCCGCGAGGAGCGGGGATGGCCGCTGGCAGTGCTGGAACGGTCCGGCATTCACGAGTTTCTGGGAGAGCGGGGCGCGAATCGGGCGGCGGCGCTGTCGCTGCTTCTGTGCGCCGCCGCGTCCCTGCCGGGCGCCGCCGAAGGGCGCCTGGTATGGGTGCAGACCAGCGCCGCCACGCGCCGCTGGGGGATGCCTTGCGGCGAGGGCCTGAACGCTATCGGGCTGAACCCCCGCAACGTGCTTTTCGTTGAGCCGGAGAACGAGCGCGAGTTGCTATGGGCGCTGGAGCAGGCGCTGGATTGCCCCGGTCTGCTGGCGGTAGCGGGCTGCCTGCCCGGAGCGGAGCGGCATTACGGATTTACCGCGTCGCGGCGCCTGTCGTTGCGGGCGCTGCGCAACGGATCGAGAATCTTTCTGGCGCGCGGCGCCCGGATTCGTGAGGCCACCTCCGCGCAGACCCGCTGGCGGGTGGAGCCGGCGTCCAGCGCGCCTTCCGGACTCGCCTGGCGCGGCTTTGAACTGCCCGGCGCGCGAAGCTGGCGCCTGGGGCTGGAGCGGGCCCCCGGCTGGACGCCCGGCGCCTGGAACATCGAATGGAGCGAGCATGAGAATCGCCTGCGTCTGGCTGCATCGCCTGCACGAGCGAACCCCGTCCGGGCCGCCGGCTGAGTCCGCGCAGCGATTGCTCGCGGAACGCCTGGCGCGCCTGGCGCATGCCTGCTGGCGTTTCACCCCAAGGATCGCCCTGGCGCCCGGCGACAGCCTGTTCCTGGACGTTTCCGGCTCCATCGGCCTGTTCGGCGGAGAACGCCGGCTGCTTCGCGAGGTTCTGGCCGAGCTTGAGGAGCGGGGTGAAGCGGGACGGATCTGCCTCGCGGACACGCCCGGCGCCGCCTGGGCCGGGGCCCGGGCCGCTTCGGGGCCTGTGACCATACTTCCGCCGGGCAGCGGTCTTGAGCCCATGAGCGCATGGCCGGTCGAGGCGCTGCGGCTGGATGCGGAGGATTGCGGCCTGTTGCGGGAGCTGGGCCTGGACACGATCGGCGCTCTCGGCGGCATTGCCCCCGGGTCCCTTCAGGCCAGGTTCGGCGCCGGAACGGCCTTGCGCCTGAAGCAGGCCGCAGGCCAGGCTCCCGAACCCCTGGACTACCTGCCGCCGCCGCGGGAATTCAGGGCGCGGATGGACTTTGAAAGCCCCGTGGTGCTGCGGCAGCCCATTGCCGCGGCGGTTGCCGAACTGGCCGTTCGGCTTTGCGGTCAACTGGCCGCGGCGGGCATGGGTTCGCGGCGTTTCGAGTTGATCCTGCACCGCTCGGACGGCAAACGCGTGGCGTATGGCCTGCGCACGGCCCGGCTCATTCAGCCGGCGCCGCAACTGACCGAACTTCTGGACGAAAAGCTGCAGGCGGGCGCGCCGGGCAGGGAGCGCGGAGTGGGCTACGACGCGGTCAGCCTGGTTGCCCGCGACGCCGAAGACGTAATGGCCGAACAGGCGGATTGGCTCTCCGGCGCTTCCGCGGGCAACCTCAAGGGCGATTTCGCGCGCCTGGTGGACCGGCTTTGCAGCCGCCTGGGGGCCGATGCCGTGCGCGTCCCGACGCCGGAAGACAGTTACCTGCCCGAGCGGCGGTGGCGTTTTGTCTCGGCGCTGGACAGCGCTGCGCCGGAGCATCGATTCGAGGCGCCGCACGAGGTCATGCGCGCCCCGCTGCTGTTGCTGGAGCAGGCCGAGCCCGTGGAGGCTGCTGCTGCGGAGGCCGGCGGACCGCCGGCCTGGATACGCTGGCGCCGCAAGCGGCTGTCGCTGCGGCGTGCGCAAGGTCCCAGGCGCGTGCTGGCGGAGTGGTGGCGCAGCGCGGAACGCGGCGGCCGGGAATACTGGCTGGTGGAGGATGAGCAGGGGCGCTCCCTGTGTCTGTACCGTAAACAGCCGACCGCCGATGAGGCCTCTCGATGGTATGTCCAGGCGTTGGCTGCCTGAGGGCATGGGCCGCTGACCCATGAGGCCGTCCTACGCCGAACTGGCGGCGGCAAGCAACTACTCTTTTCTTCGCGGCGCCTCACACCCGGCGGAAATGGTCGCCCGGGCCGCCGAATTGGGCCTTGCGGCGATCGGGCTGGCGGATTGCAACAGCGTTGCGGGCGTGGTTCGGGCCCATGTTGCGGCCCGCGAGGCGGGCATACGCTTCCTGCCCGGGGCGCGTCTTCAGCCCCGCGACGGCCCGGACGTTCTTTGCTATCCCGGCGACCGCGCGGCCTGGGGACGGCTGTGCCGGCTGCTTACCCTCGGCAAGCGCCGCGCGGCGAAGGGCGAGTGCGATTTCAGTCTCAGGGAACTGTGCGCGCATGCCGCCGGGCAGGTCCTGCTGGTGGCGCCGCCGCGCACCCCAGCTGACATTCCCGGCCTGTCCCGCCTGGCCAACGCCGGCGCCGAACAGTTGGGTCTGGCCGCGCCGCTTTGTTTCGACGGACAGGACGCAGGCCGGCTAAAACGGCTTGAGGCCATCGCCGGGCAATGGTCGATTCCGCTGGTCGCCGTGGCGGACGCCTGGATGCACGCGCCCGACCGCAAGCAGCTGGCCGACGTGCTGACTTGCGTGCGCGAGGGCGTGACCATCGATACCGCGGGGTTCCGGCTCGACGCCAATGCCGAACGCCACTTGCGCGGCGCGGAGGAAATGCTGGGCCTCTACGAAGGCTACGAACACGCCGTTGCCCGCAGCCTGGAAATCGCGGAAGGTCTGTCCTTCAGCCTGGACGAACTGCGCTACGAGTACCCCGAAGAGCAGGTCCCCGAAGGCCATTCGCGCCAGGAATGGCTGGAGCGCCTGACCTGGGAGTCGGCGGCCGAGCGCTACCCGGAAGGAATTCCCCCGCGGGTCCGGGAGATGGTTACGCGCGAGCTGAAGCTGATCGCCGAACTGGATTACGCCCCGTATTTCCTGACGATCTACGACCTGGTCCGGCATGCCCGAAAGGAGGACATTCTCTGCCAGGGCCGCGGCAGCGCGGCCAATTCGGCCGTCTGCTTCTGCCTGGGCATCACGGCGGTGGACCCCGCGAAGATCGATCTTCTGTTCGAGCGCTTCATTTCCAGCGATCGCGGCGAGCCGCCGGACATCGATGTGGACTTCGAGCACGAGCGGCGCGAGGAAGTCATTCAATACGTGTATCGGCGCTACGGCAGGGAGCGCGCGGGAATGACCGCCACGGTTATCCACTATCGGCCGCGCAGCGCGCTGCGCGAGACCGGCAAGGCGCTGGGATTGCCGCAGGCGACGCTGGATGCCCTGGCCGGACGGATCTGGGGCGGGGGCGGCTGGCCCGACGAGGCGCGCCTAAGGGCTCTCGGCCTGGACCCGGAACACCCGCGGCTGAAGGCGTCGCTGGCCCTGGCCGCGGAGCTGGTCGGGTTTCCGCGGCATCTGTCCCAGCACCCCGGCGGAATGATCATGACCAGCGGACGGCTGGATGAGGCAGTGCCCATAGCCAATGCCGCGATGGCCGATCGGACCATGATCGAGTGGGACAAGAACGATCTCGACGACCTGGGAATGCTCAAGGTGGACGTGCTGGCCCTGGGCATGCTCACCTGTCTGAGGAAGTGCCTGGACCTGCTCGCGCGGCATCATGGCCGGCCGTTGACGCTGGCGTCCATACCGGCGGAAGATCCCGAGGTGTACGACATGCTCTGCCGGGCCGACGCCGTGGGCGTGTTTCAGGTTGAGAGCCGGGCGCAGATGAACTTTCTTCCGCGCATGCGGCCGCGCTGCTTCTACGACCTGGTCATCGAGGTGGCCATCGTTCGCCCCGGCCCGATACAGGGCGATATGGTCCACCCGTATCTGCGCCGCAGGCACGGCAAGGAGCCGGTGGAATATCCGTCGGAGGAACTGCGCAAGGTCCTTGCCAACACGCTGGGCGTGCCGCTGTTCCAGGAGCAGGCGATGCGGATCGCGGTGGTCGCCGCCGGTTTTACGCCGGCGCAGGCGGATGCCCTGCGCCGCTCCATGGCCACGTTCCGGAACACCGGAACCGTAAAGGCGTTTCGCGAGAGATTCGTTGCCGGAATGACCGGCCGCGGCTATTCCCCGGAGTTTGCCGAACGCTGCTTCAGCCAGATTGAGGGCTTTGGGGAATACGGCTTTCCGGAAAGCCACGCAGCCTCGTTTGCGATCCTGGTCTACGCCTCGGCGTGGTTCAAGCGTCACTACCCGGAGGTGTTCGCCTGCGCCCTGCTCAACAGCCAGCCGATGGGCTTTTACGCGCCCGCGCAAATCGTGCGCGACGCGCGCGAACACGGCGTGAACGTCCTGCCGGTGGACGTCAACTCGAGCGACGTGGACTGCACGCTGACCCCGGACGACGGCGGGCGGCCTGCCCTGAGGCTGGGTCTGCGGCAGGTGCGGGGCCTGGGCGCCGCGGCGGCCGAGCGCCTGGTGGCGGAGAGGGAAGGCGGCTACGCGGACATTCCTTCACTCAGGCGGCGGGCCGTCCTGGACAAGGGGGCGCTGCGCTGCCTGGCGCGCGCCGACGCCTTCTCTTCCATGGAATTGACCGGGCGGCGTGCCTTGTGGGAAGTGGAACGGCTGCCGGTCGGCAGGCCCTTGCCGCTGTTTTCCGCCGCCGGCCTGGACGAGTTGCCGGACGAGGAGTGCGCGCGACTCCCGGTCGAGCCTCCCGGCGAGCGGGTGCTGCGCGACTACGGTGCGCTGGGCCTCAGTCTCAAGGGGCATCCGCTGGCCTTTGCCCGGACGCAACTGGGAGAACTGGGGTATGGCGCCGCGGCGATGGTGGCGGAAGCCAACCACGGCGATCCGTGCGCCGCCGCCGGGCTGGTCCTGGTCCGGCAGGCGCCCCAAAGCGCCGAAGGCGTCGTGTTTCTGACGCTGGAAGACGAGACCGGCGTCGTGAACGTCGTGGTCTGGCGCGACGTATTCGAACGCAATCGGGACGTGCTGATGTCGTCCATCCTGCTGGGCGTGCGCGGCGAAGTGCAGCGGGAAAACGACGTCATCCACCTGGTGTCCCGGCGCATGGAAGACCTTTCCGACCTGCTGGGCGCGCTGGCGTCCTCGCAGGTCGCGGCGCCGCATACGGCCCGCTTCACCCCGCGCCTGGGCCGGGCCTGACGTGGCGGTTGCGGCACCATCTTTGGTACAATTCGCGGGTTTGGCGAGCGGCCTGGCCGCGGGATCACTTTCAATGGTAGGCATACGGCTATCCCGGCATGGGGCCAAGAAGCGGCCCTTCTATCACATTGTCGTTACCGACCGGCGCAACAAGCGCAACGGCCGGTTCATCGAGCGGCTGGGTTTCTACAACCCCATAGCGACCGGCGGCGAGCAGCCCCTGAAGCTGGCCCTGGATCGCGTCGATTACTGGCTGGGACAGGGCGCACAGCCTTCCGAACGTGTGCGGCAACTGATTCGCCGGCGCCGCATGGAAGGCGACCTGGCGGCGAAAGCGGCCGAGGAAGCAGCCGCTGCGACGGAGCCCCCGGAGCAAGACGCTGCGGAGGAAGAGGCGGCGGCCGAAGAGGTTGCGGCGGAGACGGCTCCGGCTGAAGAAGTCGAGGCCGACGAAGCTCCCGCGGAAGAGGCTGTGGCCGAAGAGGCGCCTGCGGAAGAGTCCGCCGTGGAAAAGACGGCCGAGGCGGACGGCGAACCCGAAGAGAGTGCCGCCGAGGCGGAAGCGGCGAGCGAGGAAACCGCCGAAGAGTCCGCTGCGCCTGCAGAAGCCGAAGAAACTGCCGCGGCCGAGGCGGAAGGCGAGGGCGAATCCGAACAGGCTGCGGCGGACGACGCAGCAGAACCCGACGAGGCAGCGCCTGATGACGACGGCGCCGAGGAAGATGGCGAAGACGCCACCGCGACCGAGAAGGACTCCGGCTGAGCCGGAACCGCCGGAGAACCCAACGCCGGAAGCGAAACTGATTCCCATGGGCCGGCTGGGCGCCGCCCGGGGACTGCAAGGCTGGCTCAGGGTGAAGTCCTTTGCCGATCCGCCGGAGCAACTTGAGAATTACCGTACCTGGAATCTGCTCGTGAACGATCAGTGCAGGGAAATGACCTTGCGGCGCTTGCGGATCACGCCCCGGGGCCTGGAATGCCGTCTGGACGGGATAGAGACGCGCGATGCGGCGGAAGAGCTGCGCGGCGCGGAAATCCGGGTGAAACGCGCGGATTTGCCGCCGGCCGGCGAGAAGGAGTGGTATTGGGCCGACCTGGAGGGTCTGGAAGTGCGTAACCTCGAGGGCCGGCCCCTGGGCCGGGTGCGCGGCCTGATGGCCACCGGCGCCAACGACGTGCTGATCGTGCAGGGTGAACGCAGGCGGCTGATCCCCTTCGTGCAGGGCAGCCGGGTACGCGAGGTCGACCTTCAGGCGCGCCGGCTGATCGTGGACTGGGACCCGGCGGATTAGGGTCTGCGAACAGGTCCCAGGAGCGCGGCAGGCCCCCGATGCATATCACTACCGTATGCCTGCACCCGGAGATGGTGCTGGACGCCTTCAAGGGCGGCGTTTGCGGCCGGGCGCTGGAAGCCGGCGTGGCCAGTCTGCGCTGCGTGAACCCGAGGAATTTCGCCGCCGGACCTCATCGCAACGTGGACGACCGCCCCTACGGCGGAGGCCCCGGCATGGTCCTGAGCCCCGAGCCCCTGCTGGCGGCGGTAAGGGCGGCCCGCGCCAGTGCGCCCGGCGGCGCGCCGGTCATCTTCCTCACTCCGCAGGGCGGGCGCTTTACCCAGCGGCGCGCAAGGGAACTGGCGGCCGGCCTCGGCATGGTGCTGGTCGCCGGGCGCTACGAGGGGATCGACGAACGCGTGGTGGAACTGGAAGCCGACGAGGAGCTGTCGCTGGGCGATTTCGTCCTGAGCGGCGGCGAACTGGCCGCTTGCGCGGTGATCGATGCGGTGGTGCGGCTGTTGCCCGGGGCGCTGGGGGACGATCGCTCGGCCGAGGAAGACTCGTTTTCCGTTGGCCTTCTGGATTTTCCGCAGTACACTCGGCCCGCCGTGGTCGAAGGCCGGGCGGCGCCGGAGGTGTTGCTGAGCGGCGATCACGAGCAGGTGCGGACGTGGCGCCTGAAGCAGTCGCTGGGCCGCACCTGGGCGCGCCGGCCGGAATTGCTCTCCGGGCGGACCCTGAATGAACGGGAAAGCCGGCTGCTGGCGGAGTTCCAGGCGGAATACGACATTAAAATACGGGACGCGAAAGATGACTAACCTCATTGAACAACTTGAAGCGGAACAAATCCGCACCGACCTGCCCGATTTTTCTCCGGGAGACACGGTGGTGGTGCAGGTGCGCGTGCGCGAGGGGCAGCGGCAGCGTTTGCAGGCTTTTGAAGGCGTCGTGATCGCCAAGCGCAACCGGGGACTCAACTCCTCCTTTACCGTGCGCAAGATCTCGCACGGCGAAGGCGTCGAGCGGGTGTTTCAGACCCACAGCCCGATGATCGCCGGGGTCAAGGTCAAACGCCGCGGCGACGTGCGGCGCGCCAAGCTCTACTACCTTCGACAGCGGCGCGGGCGGAGCGCGAGAATTCGCGAGAAGCTATGAGGCTTAAGGGCCTGGCGCTTGCTGTCGCGGCGATGGGCCTTTCCGGCTGCGGTTCGCTGATTCAATCCGCCACCAGCGGCCTGACCGAACAACTCGGTGACGCCGTTCTGGGGCACGACGACCCCGAACTCGTTCGCGACGCCACCCCCACGCTGCTGATCCTGATCGACAGCCTGGCCGGCGAGGATGCCGGCCCCGCGGTCCTGGGTTCCGCCGCGCAGTTGTACGCCGCCTACGGCGTGGTTTTCGTCAACGATCCCGAACGCGCCCACAAGCTGACCGAGCGGGCCTACGGTTACGGCCGCAGGGCACTGTGCGCCGCCGACGGGGCTGGATGCGGCGTGCAGGAACTGGGTTTCGAGGAATACGAGGCCCGTATCGGCGCGTATCCCGCCGCGAAGGCGCAGGCCCTCTATGACTACCTGATCGGCTACCTGTCCTGGATCCAGTCCCGCGGCGACTATGAGGCGCTGGCCCGGCTTCCGCGGCTGCAGGTGGCGCTGGACCGGCTGCTGGAGGTTGCGCCGGCGGACATTCGCGGGCGCGCGCATATGTACATGGGCATCCTGCAATGCCTGCGGCCGGCCTCGCTGGGCGGCGAACCGGAAGCGGGCATGCGGAATTTCGAAGAGGCCGTGCGCCTGACCGGGCGCAAGGACCTGAGCGTGCTGGTGGAGTACGCAAGAAACTGCGCCCGTTTGCTCTATGATCGCGAACTGCATGACAGGCTGCTTGAAGAGGTGCTCGACGCCCCCGCCGACCAGCCGGGTCTTACGCTGTTCAACAACCTTGCCAAGGCCGACGCCCGGGAATTGCTGAGTACTGCCGATGATTACTTCTGAGTACGTTCCGCTGCGGTCCGCCGCGTTGATCGTGGCCGCACTGTTGGCGGCCGGTCCGCTTTCGGCGCAGACGCTGAAGATCGCGACCGTTACGCCTGAGGGGTCGGCCTGGATGCGGGACATGCGCGCCGCGGCCGCGGAAATCCGCGAGCGCACCGGCGGACAGGTGCAGGTGAAGTTCTACGGTGGTGGTACGCAGGGCGACGACCTCAGGGTGCTGCGCAAGATTCGCGTCGGCCAGTTGCAGGGGGCGGTACTCACTTCAAGCGCACTGGCCGGCAGGTATCCGGACGTGCTTCAGTACGGGCTTCCGCTGTTGTTCCGTTCGCGCGACGAGATGCTGTTCGTGCGCGAGCGGTTTGACCCCGTTCTGGCGGACGGCCTGCTCGACAGCGGATACGAGACTTTCGGCTTCGGCAGCCTGGGCTTCGCCCGCATCATGTCGGGCAGGAATCCGGTGGTCCGGCTGGAGGACGCGCGCGGGCTGAAGATCTGGGTGCCCGAGGGCGACGACATCGGCCTGCGCTCGATGCGTTCGGTGGGCCTGGCCCCCGTCCAGCTTCCGATCTCCGACGTGCTGGTCGGGCTGCAGACGGGGTTGGTGGAGGTCATTGTGACGCCGCCTTCGGGCGCCATTCTGCTGCAATGGCACACACGCCTGCGCTACGTCACGGACTTCCCCGTGGTGTTCGCCTTCGGCTTGCTGGCGATGGACAGGAGGGCTTTCGGTCGGCTGTCCGAGCCCAACCAGGCGATAGTCCGCCAGGTCTTCGGCGCGCTGGCCGCCCAGCTAGACCGTCGCGACGCCCAGGACAACCTGGAAGCCGGGCAGGCGCTGAAGAACTCCGGGCTCGAATACCTGGCTCCGACGTCCGACGAGGTTCTCCGCTGGCGCCGGGCCTTCACGCGGATCTACCCCGAACTGGTGCGCGAAGCCGGAATGTCGCGCGGCATGCACGAGGAAATCGTGCATGCGCTTGACGAATTCCGCGGCGAATCGGGATCCGGCTGATCCACGTGCCGCACCGCCGCTGACGGGAGTTCCCGGTGCCGGACACGGCGGGAAGGATGGCCGGGCGGCTGCTGACCGGCCTGCTGGCCACTTTTCTGGGCGCCATGCTCCTTCTGGCGGCCGCTCAGATCCTCTGGCGCAACGTCTTCCGCATGTCGATTCCGTACAGCGAGCAGTTGCTGGAATGGCTGGTGCTCTGGATCGCCATGCTGGGCGCGATGGCGGCCAGCGTCGGCAGCCGCCACATCACGATCGACGCGCTCTCGCAGGTGCTTTCGAAGCCGGCCCGCAGGTGGGCCGGTGTCACCGCGCAGTTCTTCGCACTGGTCGCTTGCCTGGCGCTGTTCCTGATCTGCGGGTCCTACTGGCTGGACACGATGAGCTATGGCGAAACCACGCTGGGCGGACTGCCGCGATGGGCATTCGAGGCCATTCTGCCGGTCGCCTTTGCCGTGATGGCGGGCGCCCACCTGGCTCACATGGTTTCGCTGCTACGGCACGGCCGCCTCGCCGGGGGCGCGGAAACCGCCGGCCCTCCGACGGCGGACTGAACCCATGCACTGGATCGTTCTCGGGCTGCTGGCCGTTCTGGGCGTGCCGCTTTTCGCGGTCATCGCGGGCGGAGCGATGCTCGGTTACCTGGGCGCAGACATTCCCCTGGCCTCCATAGCTATCGAAATACTGGGCGTGGCGACGCTGCCCGCGCTGGTCGCCATCCCCCTGTTCTGCTTCGCCGGTTACGTGCTGGCGGAGAGCCCGGCGCCGAGGCTGCTGGTGCGCCTGAGCGAGGCCCTGGTGGGGTGGATGCCCGGGGGACTGGCGGTCTTCGCATTGGCCATCTGCGCGCTGTTCACCGCCTTCACCGGCGCGTCGGGCATCACCATCATCGCGATGGGCGCCTTGCTCTATCCGGCGCTGAAACAGGCGCGCTACCCGGAAGGGTTTTCTCTTGGGCTGGTCACCACCGGCGGCAGCCTGGGGCTCTTGTTCGCGCCTTCGCTGCCGCTGATTCTTTACGGCGTCGTGTCCGAAACCCGCATCGATTCGCTGTTCAGGGCCGGCGTGCTGCCCGGCCTGGCGATGATCGTTCTCCTTGCGGCGTACTGCCTTTGGGTCAACCGCAGCGAACGCCGGCCGCTGTCCAGCTTCGATTGGCGCGAAGTCGCCGGCGCCGTCAGGGCCGCGGGCTGGGAGCTGCCGTTGCCGGTCATCGTGCTGGGCGGCATCTATTCCGGCTACTTTGCGATTTCCGAGGCGGCGGCGGTAACGGCGCTCTACGTCGTGATCGTGGAAGTGTTCATACGCCGCGCCATCCCGCTTTCGCGCCTGCCTCTGATCATGCGCGATTCGATGACGCTGGTGGGCGGCATACTGCTGATCCTGGCGGTATCGCTGGCGTCCACCAACCTGATGATCGACGCCGAGGTGCCGCAGCGGCTGCTGGCGGTGGTCGGCAAGGTCGTGAGCGGGCCTGTGACTTTCATGCTGGCCTTGCTGGTCTTCCTGCTGATCCTGGGCGCTTTCCTGGACATCTTCTCCGCCATTGTCCTGGTCGTGCCGCTGATCCTCCCGGTCGCCGCCCAGTTCGGCGTGCACCCGGTTCACCTGGGCATCATTTTCCTGGCGACCATGCAGTTGGGTTACCTCACGCCTCCCGTGGGCCTCAACCTGTTCATTGCGAGCTATCGGTTCGAGCAGCCGATCGTTCGCGTTTACCTGGCCAGCCTGCCGTTTCTGCTGGTGCTCATGGCGTCGGTGCTGCTGATCGCCTTCTGGCCCTCGCTTTCCCTTTGGATGATCGGAACATGATTCGAAAAACTACTCTTGCATTGTGCGCCCCTGCGGTGCTTGCGTTCGCCGCCGGCGGGGCGCACGCGGACTTTGACATTGGCGAAGTCCGCTTGCCGCCGGGCTTCGAGATAGAGGAGTACGTGACCGGCCTGCGAAACGCCCGCGGGCTTGCGATCGGCGAGAACGGCACGCTGTTCGTCGGCACCCGGAACGCCGGGAAGGTGTACGCGGTGCGCAATCCGGGCGGCCCCGGCCAGGAGATCATCGAACTGGCCTCGCGCCTGATCCTGCCGAACGGCGTGGCGGTGCGCGGTTCCTCGCTGTTCGTGGCGGAGGTTCACCGCATTCTGGAATACGAAAACATCGAACAGCGGCTCGGGGAGGGCATCAGCCCCAGGGTGTTTCATGACGGCCTTCCCACCGCCCGGCATCACGGCTGGCGGGCCATGGGCTTCGCGCCCGACGGCTGGCTGTACGTGGCGGTAGGCGCGCCCTGCAACGTTTGCGACAGCTATGCAACGATCGAGCGTATTCCGGCGCAAGGCGGCGAACGCGAGGTCTATGCGCGGGGCGTGCGCAACAGCGTGGGCCTGGCCTGGCACCCGGAAACCGGCGAGCTCTGGTTCACGGAAAACGGACGGGACCTGATGGGCGACGACATTCCGCCGTGCGAGCTGAACCATGCTCCGCGGCCCGGCATGCACTTCGGTTTCCCTTTCTGTCACGGCACGGACATTCCCGACCCGGACGGAAAATGGGCGGCGCTGGGCGATTGCGCCTCGGCCGTGCCCCCGGCGCAGGAACTGGGGCCCCACACCGCGCCGGTAGGCTTGACGTTCTACACCGGCGACGCCTTTCCCGCCGAATACAAGGGGCGGCTTTTCGTTGCCGAGCACGGCAGCTGGAACCGCAGCAGGAAAATCGGCTACCGGGTGATGATGCTCGAACTCGAGGGCAATGAAGTCGTGAGCTACGAGCCTTTCGCCGAGGGCTGGTTGCGCGATGAAGAGACGCTTGGACGACCGGCTTACGTCATCGAGGATGGGGAGGGCAACCTGCTGATCAGCGACGACCACCGCGGCGTCGTATACCGCGTGCGCTACACGGGCGCCTGACGGGGCCTATCCGGTACACTAGGCGCAGCAAATATGAGGAGTAAAGGCTCATGATCGGGAAGTTATTTCGTGCGATCTGGACAGGTGTCGACGGTTTTCGGAAGGTCATTCACCTGGTCCTGATGATCTTCGTGTTCGTTGTGATGCTGGCGGCGCTGGGTTCGGGCCAGACGGCCGTGAAAATCGAGGACGGCACCGTCCTGCTTCTGAATCCATCCGGTGTGCTGGTGCATGAACTCAGTGCAGGAGAGCTTGATCTCGAATTGCTGAGCATGAACGACGAGCCGCCGGCCGAAACGCTGGTACGGGACGTTGTGCGGGCGCTCAGGCACGCCGCCGGGGACGACCGGATCGCGGCCGTGCTGGTGGACATCGACGGACTTGCCGGCGGCGGCTTCACCAAGCTGCAGGACATCGCCGCGGCGATGCGCGAGTTCCGGGAGTCGGGCAAACCCATGATCAGCTATTCGAGCTGGTACGGACAGAGCGGCTACCTGCTGGCGTCCCAGGCGGACGAGGTGTTCGTGCATGACTACGGTGGGGTGGACATCCGCGGCATGGGTCGCTGGCGGATGTACTACGCCGAAATGTTCAACAAACTCGGCATCGACCCGCACGTGTTCCGGATAGGCGAATACAAGTCCTTTGTCGAGCCCTATTTCCGCAACAACATGTCGGACGAGGACCGGCAGAGCGCCGAACAGTGGCTGGGCGCACTCTGGGGCGAGTATCAGCGCGAGGTCACGGAGGCCCGGGAGCTGGCCGCGGACGCGCTGGACCAGTACGCGGCGAACCTCACCGGGGCCCTGGAGGGTGCGGGGGGCGACCTGGCGCGGGTCAACCTCGAGGCCGGCCTGGTCGATGCGATACACAACGACGAGACCTTCAAGGAATACATGAAGGAACGCTTCGGTGATTCCGAGGACGGCGAATACCACAAGGTCGGATTCGCGGACTACCTGACGGTGGCCGACCGCGAGAACCCGCTGCACTCCGACGACGAAAACAAGGTGGGCGTGGTTGTGGTGGCCGGTTCCATCATTGACGGCAGCGCCGGTCCCGGCGCCGCCGCCGGCGACAGCATCGCCAAGCTGGTCCGGCATGCCGCCGAGGAGGACGATATCAAGGCCCTGGTGCTGCAGGTGGACAGCCCGGGAGGCAGCGCGTTCGCGTCCGAAGTGATTTCCGGCGCGGTTGCGACCGTTTCCGAGGCCGGCAAGCCGGTCGTGGTTTCCATGAGCAGCGTGGCGGCCTCCGGCGGTTACTACGTCGCCGCCGAAGCCGACGAGATCTGGGCCTATTCGGGAACCATTACCGGGTCGATCGGAGTGGGCGCGGTGTTCTTTACCGCGCCCAAGCTGCTCGAGCGTATCGGCTTTACCGAAGACGGGCTGGGCACGACGCCGCTGTCCGAACAGGGCCGTATCGGCGCGGACCTGGACGAAGGGCTCCGCCGGCAGGTCGATGCGCAGATCGGCAGGGTCTATGAGCGTTTCGTGGGCCATGTGTCGCAGGGGCGGGGCATGAGCTTTGACGAAGTGGACGATATCGGCCGCGGCCGCGTCTGGATCGGTTCCGATGCCGCGTCCATCAACCTCGTTGACCGTATCGGCACGCTGGAAGACGCGGCCGAGAGCGCCGCCGGGCTGGCCGGTATGGAAGAGGGCGACTACAGCGTGGAGCGGATCGAGCGCAAGCGCCCCTTCTTTACGGGCCTGAGCGAGTTCTTCCAGCTTCGCTTGGCGAGGCTCAAGCAAAGGCTCGGCATTGGTTCGGAGCCGGACCGGTTCATGGACGCGGTCCAGCAGGCGAGAAAGATATTGAACGCCGAACTGGACCAGCTCGCGCAGCTCAACGACCCGCGCGGCTTCTACTACCACTGCGGAACCTGCGCTGCCTATTGAGCGTTTCCTCGCACGGGAAATTCGATGCCTACGGCTGAGGGCAGGTCCGCGACGCGATGCTTGTAGCCGAGAACGTCACCTACAGCTACTGGGGGCAGGAGAAGCCCGCGGTTCGTGAGGCCGGCGTCCGGGTTTCTCCGGGCAGCATCGTGGCGCTGGTGGGGCCGAACGGCGCCGGGAAGACCACGCTGATCCTGTGCCTTGCGGGCCTGTTCGAGCCGCACGCGGGCCGAATCGCCCGGCATGGCGCCGACGTCCGAGACGGCCTTCGCCGGCACCGGGCGCGCACCGGTTTTCTGTCGGAGCACTACGGGCTGTATTCCGGGCTGACCGCGCGCCAGAGCATGGAATACGCGGCGCAGTCCCGCGCGCGCGCGTTTCCCGAGCTGCTATCGTCGGCGGCGCGCAACGAAGCGATCGAACAGGTGGCCGAGGAGTGCATGGTGGCGGACCTTCTGGACAAGGACCTCGACACGCTCTCGCGCGGACAGCGTCAGCTTCTTGCGATGGCCGAGGTCGAAATATCGCGTCCCCCGCTGCTGCTCCTCGACGAACCGGCATCCGGACTGGACCCCGATCACCGCGAGCTACTGGCGGCCAGGCTGGAAGAGCTGCGCGCGGAGGGCCGCGCGATCCTCGTGTCCTCGCACATCCTGGCGGAACTCGAGGAATACGCCACCGACCTGGTGGTGATGCAGGAAGGTGCGACCCTGCCGCAGCAGAGCGGGCTGTCGCCGGGCAGCCTTCGCGACGTCTATCGGCGGTTGCGCGCCGAGGCGCGTGGGGGCGGTCATGCGTGAATTCATTGCCCGCCTGAATCCCGAACTCCTGCGCGGATGGCGGGCGGAAGCCACGCGATTGCGCCTGGCAATCACGCTGCTGCTTTCGGCGGGGGTGGCCTGGTGCATCCAGCTGGCCTGGGATTGGTCCGCGCTTGGCCGGGCCGGCGCCATCGCGTTCGGCATATTCAGCTTTGTGGTCACGCCCATCCGAATCGTCGGCGCAATCGCGGAAGAGCACAACCGGCATACCTGGCAGCGCCAGCGGATGAGCGCGCTCAGCCCGGCGCAATTGATGCTGGGCAAGGCATTCGGCGCAACCGCCCTGACCGACCTGGCGGCGCTTTGCGCGCTGGTCTGCTGGGGGCTGGGGGTGTATTTGCCGGGGGAGAATCCGGTCGTCCTGGGTGGCGCGCCGCCCGAGGCCGCCGAGGCGATTGCTGAGCGAATGCGCGCCGGATTCCCGGTGAACGCCTGGCTGATGGTTTGCGCCAACCTGTTCGCGCGCCTCCTCGCGCTGGCACTGGCGATTCGCAACTGCGACCGCTCCAGGGCGGCGCGCGGCCGGTCCTTCGTCGTCGCGATCCTGCTGGCGCTGTTGCTGACCAGTCCGCTGACGGCCCTGAAGGAAGGCTTGGCCGGCCGGCTCTCCGGCGAAGCGGGCGATGCGGCGCTGTGGTTCGGCTTCGTGCCCATGAGCGGCGACGCCTTCTGGGCGGCAAGCGGGTTTGCATTCGTCGCGTTCGCGGCATTCTGGTGCTGGTGCGCAGCCCGCGAGACCCTCAGCGGGAGACGTTTCGCGGTGGAAGCTCCGGTGATTGGGCTCGGCCTGGGCCTCTGGTGGGCGGGCACGGCTTATGCGGCGGCCGACGCCGCACGGTTCGTTTCGATTGAAGGCGGCTACGGGCCCGGCCGGTACGCGACCGCGGCCCTGTTATTGATCCTGACGGCCATCGCGTACCTCTGGGGGGTGGCGGAGCGCGTGGACCGAAGAAGGGCGCGGGAATTCCTGGCCGCGCCCAGCTTGCGGGCCATGCCCGCCTGGTTGCTGATCCTGCTGCTGGCGGATGTAACTGTCGCGGTGCACCTGGTCGCCGGAGCGTTCGCAACGGGCGGTGAGTTGGGCTACATACAACAGAACTTCTGGGCCATCAGCCTGCTCGGGTTCCTGGTCCGCGACATGGGCATCCTGTTCCTGGTGCTGGCCGGGAGGGTTCGCCGTTGGCCCGAGTTGGCCGCGCTGGCCTCCTGGCTGGTGCTGGGCCTGTTCATTCCCGGAGCCCTGAGCGGGGCTGAGGCCGCCGTGGGAACATTCGAGCTGTACCTGCTGTTTTCTCCGATCGCATTGCAGGAGGCGACGGGGCATCTCGTCATCGGGGCGGTTTCGGCCTGGGTGCAGGCGGGCCTGGTGGTAAGTTGGCTGATCTGGCGCGGCCGCGCGCAGGGAGGTAATGAATATGTCGAAAGCAACGCGTAGGGCATTTGTCGGAGGGGCCATTGCGGCCGCGGGACTGCAGGGCGCGGGAGCGCATGAGCGGCCGGAGGACAGTGTCCTTTTCGTCCTCGTGCACGGCACCGGTCACGGCGGCTGGTGCTGGAAATTCGTGCGGGACATCCTCGACGAACAGGGGCACCGCGTGTATACGCCCACGCTGACCGGCTGCGGCGAGCGCTCGCACCTGCTTCACCCTGACATCGGGCTGGAACTCCACATTCAGGACATCGTCAACGTGCTCGAATGGGAAGAACTCGAAAACGTGGTGCTGGTGGGGCACTCCTACGGCGGGCTGGTAATTTCCGGCGTGGCTGACCGGGCCAAGGAGCGCTTGCGCCACCTTGTCTATCTGGATGCAATCGTTCCCGGAGACGGAGACAGCCTGCTTTCGGCGCGCCGCGACGCCAGCGCCGAGGAAGTAGCTGCCAACAAGGAGATCTGGGGCCGAATTGCGCCGGACGGCGAGTATGTCATGGGCTTCTCCGCCACGATGTTCGGAATTCCCCCGGAGTCGTCCAAGGCGGCCTGGGTGGAGCGCAGACTCACGCCGCACCCGATCAAGAGCTGGCTGGACCCGGTGAAGTTCGAGAACGGAGGCGAGGAAGGCGTGCCCTGCACTTTCATCGAGTGCACCGAACCCGCCATGCCGGGCGCCGGCCTCAGCGCCCACGCCCAACACGCCAAAGACCATCCGGGCTGGCGCTACGTGGAGCTCAAGACCGGCCACGACGCCATGGTGACCGAGCCGCAGGCCTGCGCCGACCTGTTCCTGGCCGCCGCCCGTTCTTCCTGAGCCTGGATACCATAACTTTCGTCCTCGTTCACGGCACCGGCCATGGCGGCTGGTGCTGGAAGTTCGTGCGCTCGATCCTGGAAGGGCAGGGACATCGTGTGTACACGCCCACGCTTACCGGCTGCGGCGAGCGCTCGCACCTGCTCCATCCGGACATCGGCCTGGAAACGCACATTCGGGACATCGTGAACGTGCTCGAGTGGGAAGAACTGGACGACGTGGTTCTGGTGGGTCATTCTTACGGCGGATGCGTCGTTTCCGGTGTGGCGGACCGGGCCAAGGACCGGCTGCGGCACCTGGTGTACCTGGACACGGTCATTCTGAGCGATGGAGAAAGCCTGGTCGGCTCCCGCCGGCAGATGAGCGATGCCGAGGGTGATGCGGATATCGAGCGCCGCCGGAGCATGGCGCCGGACGGCAAGTACATCGTGGCGCGCTCCGGAGAGTTCTACGGAATTCCGCCCGAGCCCGCGGACGTCCTCGAGTGGGTGAACCGGAGGCTGACTCCGCATCCGCTGAAAAGCTGGCTGGAACCGGTGAAGTTCGAGAACGACGGCGAGGAAGGCGTGCCCAGGACCTTCATCCGCTGCACCGACCCCGAAATGCCGTTCAGCGGAATAAGGGACCACGCGATGTTCGCAAAAGAGCACTCCGAATGGCGCTATGAGGAACTTGCGACCGGCCACGACGCGATGGTGACCGAGCCGCAGGCCTGCGCCGACCTGATCCTGGCCGCCGCCCGTTCTTCCTGACCCTGGGTGCGAGGGCGTCCTGCCCTCGACGAAGGCGAGACGGCCGCGAGGGACATGCCCTCGCTCCCAGGACTACATCAGGCCGGCTTCGAGCTGGGCGGCTTCGGACATCATGCTCTGGTTCCAGGGGGGGTCGAAGACGAGTTCGACGGCCACGTCGTCGATGGTGGGGATCAGGGCGATCTTCTCGCGCACGTCCTCCACCAGGATTTCGCCCATTCCGCAGCCGGGCGCGGTCAGCGTCATTTCCACGGCAACGTCGCGCCTGCCGTCGTCGCGGCGTCTGACCTCGCAGGAATACACGAGGCCGAGGTCGACGATATTGACCGGGATTTCCGGGTCGTAGCAGGTCTTCATCTGTTCCCACACCAGCGCTTCCACGTCGGAATCGCCGGCGTTGGCCGGCAGTTCAGGCGGCTCCGCGGGCTTCTTGCCGAGCGCGTCGGCGTCGACGCCGGCGATGCGGTACAGCCAGCCGTCCACATACACCGTGAAGCTGCCGCCCAGCGACTGGGTGATGAACACGAGCTGTCCGGCGTGGAGTTGCGCCTCCTCGCCGGCGGGGATGATGACCGCCCTGCAGTCGCGGGTCAGGGTGACGGGCTCGCTCTGGTCGCCGAACATGGAATTTACTCGGTGCTCACGGTGTTCGGATCGCCGTCCAGTGCCGCGGTAAAGGTCTTCCAGGGCAGGGTGACGCAGCGGATCCGCGAAGGGTAGGAGCGAACGCTGCCCAGCGCGACGATTTCGCCCAGATCACCCAACCCGTTCTCGACGCCGGGTTTGAACGCTTCCAGGACCTTTTCCGCTTGCTGCTTCGCATGATCCGCGGTCTCGCCATCGAGAAGTTCGGTCATCATTGACGCCGAAGCCAGGCAGATCGCGCAACCGGCCGCCTCGAAGCTGATCTCGGCAATATGAAACGGGAGCGAGGGCGTCTCGCCCTCGTTGGAGGACGGGACGTCCTCCCCCCCGCGGCGCAGGCCCTCCGTCCCGGGCGTGCGGAGATACACGGTGACCTTGTCGCCGCACAGGGGATTGAATCCCTCGGCCACCCGGTCGGGCTCGTCCATGGCGTGGAAATTGCGCGGCGAACGGCAGTGCTCCAGCACCGTGCGCTGATAGAGGTTCTGCAGTTTGCTGCTCATCAGGCCTGGCCAAGCAGCCTGCGCGCGGTTCCGATCCCGGCGGCAAGACGGTCAATCTCTTCACGGGTGTTGTAGAAGGCGAACGATGCGCGGGAGGTGCCGGGCACACCGAAGCGGTCCATCAGCGGCATCGCGCAATGGTGGCCGGCGCGAATGGCGACGCCTTCATGATCCAGCACGGTGCCCAGGTCGTGCGGATGAATGCCGTCGATCACGAACGACACGACCGCGGACTTGGGGGACGCCGTGCCGATGATCCTCAAACCCGGAACGTCCTGCAGGCGCTCCGTTGCGTGCTCCAGCAAATCGTGCTCCAGGACCGCGAGGCGTTCGAGTCCGTGCCCGGCGAGATAGTCCATGGCCGCGCCAAGGCCGACGGCCCCGGATATATTGGGGGTGCCGGCCTCGAACTTGTGCGGCGGATCGTTGTAGGTGGTGCCGTCGAAGCGAACTTCGAGGATCATCTCGCCACCGCCCAGAAACGGCGGCAGTTCGTCCAGCCAGGGCTTGCGCGCGTAGAGCGCGCCGATGCCGGTCGGGGCGTACATCTTGTGGCCCGAAAGCGCATAGAAATCGCAGCCGAGTTCCTGCATGTCGAGCGGGATATGCCCGGCGGCCTGGGCGCCGTCGATCAGGATGGCCGCGCCGGCGCGCCGCGCCAGTCCGCAAATCTCCGCGACCGGATTGATTACTCCCATGGCGTTGGACACATGGGCTACCGCCACGAGTCGCGTCCTGCCGCCGATCAGTCCGGCGAGAGCGGCCATGTCCAGCTCGCCCGAGTCCAGTACAGGCGCTACCCGGATTTTCGCGCCGGTGCGCTCGCAAAGCTGCTGCCACGGCACGATGTTGGAATGGTGTTCCATGCCCGTCAGCACGATTTCCGAGTCCGCATCCATGCGGCCGTCCATGCAGCGCGCCACAAGGTTGATCGATTCGGTGGCCCCGCGGGTAAAGACGATCTCGTCGTCGGATGCGGCGTTCAACCAGCCGCGCGTGCGTTTGCGCGCCCCCTCGAAGGCCGCGGTCGCCCGGTCGGAACGGGCATGCACGCCCCGATGCACATTGGCGTGCATCTCGACTTCATAGTCGGTCAGCGCGTCCATGACCGCCTGCGGCCGCTGGGTGGATGCGGCGTTGTCCAGGTAGGCGAGGGGATTGCCATGCACGGTCGTGGCCAGACCGGGGAAGTCCGCACGCAGGGTTTGCGCCGACAGCGGCTCCCGGACGGCGGCGAGGCGGGCGGTGGCGCTGCTCATGGTGTTCAGGCTGCCAGCCTTAGTGGCGCCAGGTCCCGAAGCGCGCGGCTGAGCATCCCGTCGGCCATCTTCTGCGCGCGGGGCATTTCGATGTCGTTGCTGATCGAGGAGGCGAACGCCCGCACCAGCATGGCCCGGGCCTGATCCGGCGGCAATCCGCGGGTCCTCAGGTAGAACAGCACCGCCTCATCCAGCGCGCCGGTCGCGGCGCCGTGGGCGCACTGCACTTCGTCGGCATAGACCTCCAGTTCCGGGCGGGTTTCCATGCGGGCGGACTCGTCGAGCAGGAGATTGTCGTTCCGCAGCCGGGCGTCGGCGCCCTGGCCGTCCGGCGGAATCAATATCCTTCCCGTGAAGCCGCCATGACTTTCCGCGCCCAGAACGCAGCGGCACAGGCTTTCGCTCTCGGCGTGACGGGCATGATGGGCGATTTCCAGGTCCAGTTCCGCGCGCCGTCCGGTGTCCGCCATCATCAGGTGGCCGTGCCGGAATCGGGACCGGGCACCCATCAGGCCGGCGCGCAGCGATTCGCGATCGAGGCTTGCGCCGGAACCCACGCGGACAAACTCGAGCCGCGCCTCCTGCGCAAGGCGAACCTGCCGATTGATCTCGATCGTGCCTTCGCCCGAATCGTCCACGACGGCGACGTGGCGCATTCGGGCGCCGCGGCCGACCTGAACGTCAACCTCAAGGTGTGCGGCAAAGTCGCCCCGCCCCTCGTGAAGCTCCTCGAGGTCCAGCACGCTTCCCGGTTCCAGCACGATCCGCAACACTTCCGCTGCCGGGGCGTCAGCGCGGTGATTCATGCGCAGGGTCTCGGTGCGCCGCTCGCCGGCCTTCACGACGATTTCCATGGCCTTGCCGCTCACGCCGCCTCCCGGAGGAATGGTTCGTATCCCGAAGCCTCCAGCTCGCTCACCAGTTCGGCGCCCCCGGACCGGGCGATGCTTCCACCGGCCAGGACGTGCACACGGTCGGGCGAAACCAGGTTCAGGATCCGCTCGTAGTGGGTGATCAGCACGAACGCGCGCCGTCCATCGCGCAGCGCGCGGATCCCCGAGGCAACGATCTTGAGCGCGTCGATATCCAGCCCGGAATCGGTCTCGTCCAGCACCGCCAGCCGCGGCTTCAGCACGGCGAGTTGAAGGATCTCGTTGCGCTTCTTCTCCCCGCCGGAGAAGCCTTCGTTCACGCCGCGCTTGAGCAGTTCGGGCTTGAGTTTCAGCCGCGCCGCCTCGGCGCGGGCCTGTTTCAGGAAAGCCGCGGCGTTGATTTCTTCTTTGCCCGCCGCCTTGCGCTGCGCGTTGACGGCCGAGCGCAGCAGGTACATATTGCTCACGCCGGGTATTTCCACCGGGTATTGAAAGCCGAGGAAAAGTCCCTTGCAGGCGCGCTCTTCGGGGTTCATGTCCAGCAGGGACTCGCCGTCCAGCAATACGCTGCCGCCTGTGACCTCGTAGCCGTCGCGGCCCGCCAGCGTCTGCGCCAGCGTACTCTTGCCGGCGCCGTTCGGCCCCATGATGGCGTGCACTTCGCCGGCCCGGACCTCAAGCGACAGGCCGCTCAGGATTTCCTTGTTCTCGACGCTGACCCTGAGGCCGCGAATGTCCAGCAGCGGCGCGCTCATCCGATTGCGCCCTCCAGGCTGACGTTCATCAGGGCCTGGGCTTCGACCGCGAATTCCATCGGCAGCATGTTGAACACCTGCTTGCAGAATCCGTTGACGATCAGGTTCACCGCGTCCTCCTCGTCCAGGCCGCGCTGGCGGCAGTAGAACAACTGGTCCTCGGAGATCCTCGAAGTGGTGGCTTCATGCTCCACCACGGCGTGCGGATGCGCGATGTCCATGTGCGGGAACGTGTGGGCGCCACAGTCGTGGCCGATCAGCAGCGAGTCGCACTGGGTGAAGTTGCGCGCGCCCTCGGCCCTCGGGAACACCTTCACGAGGCCGCGATACGTGTTCTGCGCCTTGCCCGCCGAAATGCCCTTGCTGAGAATGTTGCTGCTGGTATTGCGGCCGATGTGGATCATCTTGGTGCCGGTGTCGGCCTGCTGGAAGTTGTTGGTCACGGCCACCGAGTAGAACTCGCCGGTCGAGTTGTCGCCGCGCAGGATGCAGCTCGGGTATTTCCAGGTGATGGCCGAGCCCGCTTCCACCTGGGTCCAGGAAATCGCCGAGTTGTCGCCGCGGCAATCGCCGCGCTTGGTGACGAAGTTGTAGATCCCGCCGCGGCCTTCCTCGTCGCCGGGGTACCAATTCTGGACCGTCGAATACTTGATCCGGGCGTCCTTCAGCGCCACCAGTTCCACGACTGCGGCGTGCAACTGGTTCTCGTCGCGCATCGGCGCGGTGCAGCCCTCCAGGTAGCTGACTTCGCTGCCTTCGTCGGCGATGATCAGCGTGCGCTCGAACTGCCCCGTGTTCTGCTCGTTGATCCGGAAGTAAGTGGACAACTCCATCGGGCATTTCGTGTTCTTCGGGATATAGACGAACGATCCGTCGGTGAAGACCGCCGAATTCAGCGCCGCGAAGTAGTTGTCACGGTACGGCACTACGCTGCCCAGGTACTTGCGCACCAGTTCCGGGTGTTCGCGCACAGCCTCGGAGAACGGGCAGAAAATCACGCCGGCTTCGGCCAGGCGGCTCTTGAAGGTGGTGGCCACCGACACACTGTCGAATACGGCGTCCACCGCCACGCCCGCCAGGCGGGCCCGCTCGTGCAGGGGAATGCCCAGCTTGTCGTAGGTTTCCAGCAGTCGCGGGTCTACTTCGTCCAGGCTCTTGGGCGCGTCCCTGGCCGGACCGGGCGCCGAGTAGTAGGAGATGGCCTGGTAATCGATCGGCGGGATGTTCAGCTTGGCCCAGGACGGTTCTTTTGCCTCGCGCCAATAGCGGTAGGCACGCAGACGCCAGTCGAGCAGGAACTCCGGCTCGTCCTTGCGCGCGGAAATCACCCGGATGACCTCCTCGTCCAGTCCCGGCGGCAGGGTGTCGGACTCGATATCGGTGACGAAGCCGTGCCGGTACTTGCGCTCGAGCAGTTCGCGCACTTCCGGATTGCGTTCGGCCGTGCGGCTCATCTCCCCATCCTCGCGCTGAGGTCGGCCGACAGCCTGCGGGTCCTGAAGCCGGGAGCGGACCGCCGCAGGTCACTCAGCGTGACCTCCGTCAGCGCGCCGCGAATCGCGCGGTTGATCTGCCGCCACGCGCCGCCCACGGTACAGAACGACTCCAGCTCGCACTGGCTTTCCGCATGGCTGCATTCGGTGAGCGCCATTGGTCCTTCCAGCGCCTCGAGTATCTCCACCGCGTTGATGTCGCGCGCCGAGCGCGCCAGCCGGTAACCGCCCAAGGCGCCGCGCTCGGAACGCACCAGGCCACGGCCTGCGAGCTGCTTGAGAAGCTTTTGTGCAGTCGGTAGCCGGAGGTGGGTCGCGGCGGCAATTTTCTTGGCCGAAAGCGACTGGCCCTCGGCCTGCGCCAGACAGCCGAGGATCATGGTCCCGTAGTCCGTAAGCCTGCTGACTCTGAGCATTTGCGCGCGCTCCAAATTCAATCAGGACTATTTTAGTCCAAAATGGTCCCCCGAACCGGCCGGATGCTCGCCCGGAGGGCAATGAGGTGGCGGTCCGGCAAGCGCGGGAATACACTACATGCCGGAAATCACGGCGAACGGAGAAATCAGCAGATGACGAACGCGAACCTGGCCGAAACCGCACAAGCCATGGTGGCGCCCGGCAAGGGCATCCTGGCGGCCGACGAAAGCACTCCAACGATTGGAAAGCGCTTTGCGGGCATCGGAGTGGAATCGACCGAGCCGTTGCGCCGCGACTACCGCGCCATGCTGTTTGCCGCACCGGAAGCCGACCAATACATCGGCGGCGTGATCCTCTTCGACGAGACCCTCAGGCAGACCATGCCGGACGGCGAGCCGATTCCGCAGTACCTGGCGGGCAGGGGCATGATTCCGGGAATCAAGGTGGACAAGGGCGCCAAGCCGCTGGCCGGCTGCCCGGGCGAGAAGGTGACGGAAGGGCTGGACGGGTTGCGCGAGCGGCTGGCGGAATATCGCGGCCTCGGCGCCCGGTTCGCCAAGTGGCGGGCGGTGATCGCGATCGGCGAGGGCGCGCCCAGCGACTGCTGCGTGCATGCCAATGCCCATGCGCTGGCGCGCTACGCAGCGCTATGCCAGGAGGCCGGCCTGGTGCCCATCGTGGAACCGGAAGTGCTGATGGACGGACCGCACCCCATATCCCGTTGCGAGCAGGTGACCGGCGCGGTGCTCGATCAGACCTTCGACGAACTGGAACGGCAGCGGGTGGATCTGGAAGGCATCGTGCTGAAGCCCAACATGGTCGTGTCCGGCAGCGAGTGCCCGGCGCAGGCCGGCGTGGAGGAGGTAGCGGAAGCCACCCTGCGGACCCTGAAGGCGCATGTGCCGGCGGCGGTGCCGGGCATCGCTTTCCTGTCCGGCGGACAGTCGGCGGAAGAGGCGACCGCGCACCTGAGCGCGATGAATGCGCGGGGACCGCACCCTTGGCAGGTGTCCTTCTCGTACGGTCGCGCGCTGCAGGCGCCGGCGCTGGCCGCCTGGCAGGGCAGGGCGGATCAGCTGGGCGACGCGCAGCGGGCCTTCGGCGAGCGCGCGCGGCTCAACGGCCTGGCGCGCACCGGCGACTACCGCCCCGAGCTGGAAGCCGCCTAGCAGGAGCGAGAGTCAGGCTTTCGCGACGCCGCGTAGCGGGGGGATCAGGTAGTACAGGACCAGGTACGCCACCATCGAGCCTGCCAGGCCGGAAAGCGCCGGCACCAGCCATTCGGGCGCGTAGTAGTAGCTCAGCAGCCCCAGCGGGTAGGCGAACAGCGCGGCCCAGTTGATGACGGGCAGGCGCGCGTCCTCGCCGGCGTCCATTTTTCCGCGGGCCACGAAGTAGTAGTGCGCGATGACCGGACCGATCAGCGGCGGAACCCATATCGCCAGCGCGCCGATCCAGAACAGGAACTGCTGGTAGATTCCCAGCCCCAGTATGGTCCCCAGCAGTCCGCAGATCACCGTCATGACCCGGCGCGGCCGGCGCATGATGCTTGAAGTCTGGATGACCGGGAGGTAGAGATTCGCGTCGCCGGTGGTCCAGAGCGCGACGCTCATTCCGATGACGCCCAGCCAGGCGATAAACCCGGCCTGTTCGCGCAGGTAGGAAGTGAAATCGCCGTCGCCGCCATATACGACTCCTCCCAGCGCGCCCACGATCTGCAGGAACCACTGCGCGATGATCAGGACGATGAACGGTATGGCGATGGCCACCCACGCGCGCTTGGCGAAGCGCGTGTACTCCGCCATCACCACGGCCCCGACGATCCACGAGCCGATGACGACATTGACCCCGTTCAACACGCTCAGGGGCGATTCCGAATTCGCGGCCTTGTCGGCCGAGAGCGCGAGGAAGGCGTCCCAGCCGCCGGCCTGCCCGACATTGAGGTCGATCGAATACAGTCCGACCGCCACCAGCACGACCACCGACGGCACGCTGACCCATTCCAGGGCCCGGACACCGAAATAGGTGGTTACCGTGAACAGCAGGCCCGCCAGCAGCGCGACGACGTAAAACGCCGTGCTGTCGAAGTCCTGCGCCCAGGCGAAGCCGAAGGCGCCCACCACGATGCCCTGCCATCCGATGGTCAACAGGGCGATGAACAACACTGGAATGTAGGCGCCGAAGCGTCCGTACACGAGCCGGTACAAGAGGCCGCTGTTGCAGGCGGTCTTGTAACCCATGTAGCCCACGACCGCGCCGATCGCGAAATTGGCGAGGTTGCCGTAGAAGGAAGCCTGCACGGCATCGGGCCAGAAGCTCATCCCCTTGCCCAGCGCGCCTCCGGTCAGCAGGCCGGTCACCAGAAAACCCCATCCGAAGGCCAGCGTCAACAGCGGCAGCGTATTGCGCCGCTGCGCGTCACTGAGCGGCGTCAGCGGGTTGTCGGCGCTTTGCCGCTCCTCCTCGGGCTGCAAGGTCCACCATTCCTGTAGTCGATTTGCCATAGTCAGGATCCCCTCTATCCCCTCTGCTCCGACGATTCCTCGTCGGATTCCTCGTCTTTCCGTTCGCGCCTGCCGCCGTCTTCGGCCATCAGCTCCACCTGCTCCAGGCGCGCCTCGATGCGGCTGCGCCGAACATCGTCGGCATGTTCCGCGGCCTTGAGCGCGAGCTGAAGCTGCGTGTGGGCGCCATTCAGGTTGCGGCGCATGATCTCGTACTCGGCCATGTAGTAGTGGGCATCTGCCGTCTGGCCGGACTCTCCGCTTGCCTGGGCCAGCAGGCGCATGGTCTCCAGGTCGAGCTTGTCGTCCAGCAGATAGCCCATCAGCAGTTCGCGGGCGAGCGGCGCCTGCCCCTCGGCCAGCAGGACTTCCGCATAGCGATGCCCCAGGCTCGGGTTGCCGGGGAACAGCGCCAGCGCCTCTTCGAAAATCCGCCGTGCCGCGCTACCGTCCCCCGCAACCGCATGGGCCCGTGCAACCGCGATCCGCAACGGGATGGAGTCCGGATGGTCCGCCAGCAGGTTATTCAGAACAGCCTGTGCCTCATCGGCGCGTCCCATACCCAGAAGGGCCAGCCCCTGCCCGTAGAACCTCCCGACGTCCGCCTCGGTCTCCGTGAGCGGCTGCGAGCGAAACTGCCGCATCGCCTCTTCCGGGCTGTCACTGCCCAGCAGCCGAGCCTGCGCCCGCGCCAGGTAATAGCTGAGGCTGTTGTCGACGTTGCGCAGCATGTCGGGCGCAATCCGCGAGCGCGCCTCGGCGATGCGGTTGACGCTGACCGGGTGCGTGCGAAGGATTTCCGGTATGGCCCTTGCGGAAAGCGATTCCGCGCGCGACATCGTCTCAAAGAAAGAGGGCAGGCCGCGGGGATCGAAACCGGCGGCGTAGAGCGTGCCGATGCCGATTCGGTCGGCTTCGTGCTCGTGCGCCCGGGTGAAATTGATCTGCTGCTGCTGCGCCAGGCCCGTGCCCGCCATCAGTGCGCCCTGCATGAAATCGCCGCCGCCTCCCATCAGTCCGCCCACCAGCAGCGCGGCGAGCATCGTGGCCATGGTCATGATCGACGTGCCGCGCATGGCCTGAATCTGCCGCGAAATGTGATTCTGGGTCACGTGGGCGATTTCGTGCGCCAGCACTCCGGCCAATTCGCTCTCATTGGCGGTCGCGTCGATCAGGCCGGTGTGCACGCCGATATAGCCCCCCGGCAACGCGAACGCGTTGATGGACTGGGCCTTGACGACGAAAAAGTGGAACTGGTGGTCGCCGTTCTGCGCCCGGTAGGCAAGCCGCCGGCCCAGGTTGGCGACGTATTCGTTGATCTCCGGGTCGGTCACGAGCCGGCCGGCGCTGCGGAACTGCTCGATGACGCTCAGCGCGATTTCCCGCTCCTGCTCGCGCGTCAGCACCGTGTCGGCCGCGCTGCCCATGTCGGGCAATTCCGCGCCACCTCCCACCTGGGCGCCGGCCGGAAGGGCCTGCAGAGTCAGGGCCAGCATGAGCGCCGCGCTGGTGGCGCGCATCAGCGGTCTCGCTGGCGGAGGAGAGTTCACAACTCGCGGGCAGCCTCCAGCACTTCCTCGGCGTGTCCCTTCACCTTCACCTTGCGCCACTCGCGCCGCAAAACGCCTTGTTCGTCAATCAGGAAAGTGCTGCGTTCGATACCCATGTACTTTCGCCCGTACATGCTCTTCTCCTTGATCACGTCGTAGGCCTTGCACAGTGTTTCCTCCGGGTCCGACAGCAGGTGGAACGGGAAGCCCTGTTTGCCGCGAAAGTTGTCGTGCGACCGGATGGACTCGCGCGAAACGCCCAGTATGACGGCGTTGGCGGCCGTGAATTCGTCGTGCAGATCGCGGAAATTCTGCCCTTCCGTCGTGCACCCGGGGGTGTTGTCCTTGGGATAGAAATAGAGCACCAGTTTGCTGCCCCTGAGATCGCCCAGCGATTGCCGGCCGCCCTCAGTGCTGGCGGAATCGAAATCCGGCGCCGGCGCGCCCACTTCAGTCGAACTCATTCTGGTCCTCCTTGCGGATCCTCAGTTGCCGTCTAGCCGTGTATCGGTTCGATGACCGCATCCAGGTTGTTCTTGTCGCAGAAATCATGAAAGTCTTCGCGCAGCACGGCAATGCCCACCTCGCGCGGCACATGCACCTCAAGGCGCACCGCCAGCATGGCCGCGCCGGTACTCGGAGCATTGTAGCGCCGGGCATGGACCTCGGCGACGGCCAGCTCGCGCCGGGCAAAGAAACTCACCAGCGACAGCACGAGGTTGTCCCGTTCCAGCGCCACCGCCTCCACGTGATAGGGCGCCGCGGGCGTCTGCGGCTCACGCGAGGCCGTTTCGCTGACGGAAATCTCGCAGCCGGTGCGCTTGCTGTAGCGCTCCAGCGCCGTGCGCACCTTGTTCATCGCATGCCAGTTGCCGTTGACCAGCAGCAGGGCGCCGAAGCTGTTTCCCAGTTGGGTCATACGGGCGTCCCGGATGTCTCCACCCGCCTCGCTGACCACTTCGCTGAGCTCGCGCGCGGACGCCTCTTCTTGCGGGCCCAGGGCCGATATCGCCAACAATTTTTCCATGTTCCGGCTAGCTTACACGCCATGGCGATAAAATTCCGCGCCGATATGCGCGGAAGCCTCGTAGCCCTTGTCACGCCCATGGACGCCGCCGGCGACGTGGATTATCCGGCCGTGGACCGGCTGATCGACTGGCACGCGGATTCAGGCACAGCCGCCCTGGTCGTGGCCGGGACCACCGGCGAATCGGCAACGCTGACCCATGACGAGCACGCGGAACTCATTCGGTACGTTGCAGGGCAGGCGGGCGGCAGGATTCCGGTCGTGGCCGGCACCGGATCCAATTCCACGGCGCAGACGATCGCCCTTTCGCAGGCGGTGGCCGGCTCGGGAATCGTCGCCTTCCTGGTCGTTACGCCGTACTACAACAAGCCCACCCAGGAAGGCATGTTCAGGCATTTCACGGCGATTGCGGACGCCGTCGAGCAGCCCCTGATCCTCTACAATGTGCCCGTCCGCACAGCGGTGGACCTGCTGCCCGAAACGGTGGGCCGCCTGGCGGAACATCCCCGGATCGGGGCCTTGAAGGAAGCGACCGGCGAGGTCGAACGGGTGGGACGCTTGAGAGCGCTTTGCGGAGAAGGTTTTTCCTTGTACAGCGGCGACGATGCAACGGCGAGGGACTTCATGCTGGCCGGCGGCGACGGCGTGATATCGGTGACGGCCAATGTTGCGCCCCGGGCCATGGCGGACATGTGCGGGGCCGCGCTGGCCGGTGATTCCGCGCGCGCCGCGGAAAGCGACGCGCCCCTGGCCGCATTGCATGACGCACTGTTTCTCGAGTCCAATCCCATCCCGGTGAAATGGGCCCTCAATCGCATGAACAGGATCGGGGCCGGCATCCGGCTTCCGCTCACCGAACTTTCCGTTCCGCATCATGCACAGGTGCAGGCCGCGCTGACGGAAGCGAGAGCGTTGTCATGAACAAGCTGGCGCTTGCGGCCGGACTGACTGCGTTCTCGCTGGTCCTGCAGGGTTGCGGAATGATAGGTGGCGGTCTGTTCGGAGGCGGCACGCCCCCGTGCGAGAGCCCGCAGGAGTACCTGGCCGCCGAAGCCGCCAGCCCGATGGTTGCGCCAGAGGGACTGGAGACCCCCCAGGCTTTCGGCAATCTCGAAATTCCCGAAGGTGAGATACTTGAGGGTCAGGCGCGCCGGAACAACGGTTCCTGCCTGGAAGAGCCTCCGCGGATCGAACAGCCGGGAGCGCGATAATGGCGCATTGCCGGAGAGGTGGCCGAGTGGACGAAGGCGCCTGATTGGAGATCAGGTATACGGTCATACCGTATCGTGGGTTCGAATCCCACCCTCTCCGTTTTTTTCCTGAAGGCGATCCTCGGCCGATGGCCTGACGCCTTCGCTCCCGGTTAGCCGCGCGAAGCGAGTGCTACATCGACGATTCGAGCAGGGAGGCCAGCGCCCGCGGGCGGTATTTCTCCAGCAGCGCAAACACGATGGCGGCCGTTTCGGCGTCGGGCCGCCCCGACCAGTCCGTCGGTCGGAAGTGCATCTGAAATGCCGTCAGCGCGACCTGCGTGGGTTGATCGTGCTCGCCGGTCTCGTCAACGTCGTAACCATAGGCCCTGAGCGCTCGTTGCAGCAGCGCCAGGGCGGGCGGCCGCGCTTCGAAGCTTTCCCGGTACCGGGCCACGGTGTCGTCGTCGTACCAGGCTCCGATGCCGTGTTCGTATAGCCTGCGCCAGGGAAATTTAGGCCCGGGGTCCAGCCTGCGATCGGGCGCGATGTCGGAATGGCCGACGATATCGGCCGGGTCTATGCGGGGATGGCGTTCGAGAATGTTGAGCACGAGCTCAATGACCAGATCGATCTGTTCCGTGTCGTAATCGTGAAACTCGCAGCGATCTTCAGGCGGTTCCGGTTCAGTCCCCAGCGGCACGGGGGAGCAACCCGACCGGTTCACGATTTCGATGCCGATGGAACTCGCGTTCAGTGCGTCGTCGCCGTTCCAATGGCTCCGTCCGGCGTGCCAGGCGCGGCGCTCCTCGTCGACGAGCCGGTACACCCGCAGCCGCCGGTGCGGATAGGTCGGATCGCCGTTTTCCGGCACCAGGTAGTGTGCGCTGACGGGCCGCAGCGTGCGTTCGGTCAGCATGCGCATCGACCGGGCGAAGTCGGCACTCGTGAAATGCATGACGAGGTGCTCGATGCGGCTGCTCTGGTTCTCGGAGGCCACATCGACCAGGCGCAGCGGACTGCAGGCGAAAAGCACAATGGAGGTCAGGATACAGGCGGCCGCCATGCGCGCCAGCGTAATGAAACGGAACGGGTTGCCCGCAGGCAACGCGCTGGCCGTGACCGGCTCAACCGTGCCGGTCACTTCCCTTTCGGTCTGAACACCGTGGCCACGATGCCGTCGAGCTGGTTGCAGCGGTCCAGCCAGGCGCGCACGTTGGGATACGGTTCATAGTCGATAGCCTGCCCATGACGTCCGATCAGATACGGTGCGATGGCGAAATCCACGATGGACAGGTCGCCGAGGACGAACTCCCGGTCCTCGAGTTGGCCATTCAGGACTCCGATATTGAGTTCGACGTCCTTCTCGGCAGTCTTGCTCCTGGCGCGCACCGCGATGACCGTATTGATCAGGTGGAAGGCCTGCCAGTAGAGCCAGCGGTCGCAGTCCGCCCGGCCCCTGGGGTCGTTGGGCAGCATGCCCGTCTCCGGGTGCAGCGTGGCGAGGTAGCAGAGGATGGCGTTCGATTCCCACAGGCAGAAATCGCCGTTCACCAGCAGTGGGGCCTTGCCCATCGGATTCATGCGCCGATAGCCCTCCGTCCTGTTCTCCTGTTCGCGGAACCCCATCGAGTAAATCTCGACCGGGAGGCCGAAGTGCCTGATGAAGGCTTCGACCTTGCGGTTGTTGGGCGTGGGCGAGAACGAATAGAGTTTCACTGGAAATCTAGCCGCGGCCGCTAATCGCTGGCGGCCTGCTCTGCGTACTCGGCTCTCCAGGATTCCTTTACCTTGCGCGAGCGCTCAATCAACGGTGTGAACTTCTCGTGATCCACGTCACGCTGGAAGAGCTTCTCTATATAAACCAGGGCCGTCATCGGGGACTCGGCCCAATGGATATAGCGCCATCCCTCCGGTTTCTTGCGCATGACCGCGCTCACCCGGACCTCCTCTCCTATAGGGGGGCGGCCCCGTATCTTCATTTCGAAATGCATGTTCCAGGCGGCAATGGCCAGATCGTCGGCGATGAGCTTGACCGAAATGTCGCGCATCTCCTCGCGCAGACCTTCGACCGCCGGGCTCGGAAAGGGAGGGGCAAGATAGGCCTTGAGCGGCTCCCAGCCGATGAACCAGTCGTCCTGCTCCTCGGCAAGGTAGAAGGGCACCTCTTCGTCGGGGTCCCAGAGTTCCAGGACCGTTCGGTAATCCTGCGAGTTCCATCGTTCCGCGGTCTCGTGTACGAGCGCCTTTACGGCCTCGATATCGTCCTGCTCGGCAGCATGAGCCGAGTGAATGGCAAGTCCGGTCATGGTCAATGCCACCCCCAATGCAAAAGTCGCCCGCAGCGACGCTAACACAGTTGAAGACATGGTTCCTCCCTCGAAGACGCTAATACTCCTCATCGTATTCGATGAGATCGAAGTGGGCGTTCATGTATCCGCCCACGGTGATCTTGACGAAAAGGAACCCGTCGGGCGTGCACCACACGTCCTCGGTCGGGTGATAGTCGAGCAGGAACCGGTAATGGTCGGTCTCGAAGGTTCCGGCCGGCACGGTGACTTCTTCGCGCCCTACATATTCCAGGTCGAAATCGGTGGTGCACAGATTGGGCCCGGAGCATCCATCATGTTCACGCGAGGACATCAGGACGCCGCGGCACGGCTGCGGGTTCTGTTTCGAGGAGTGAACAAATCGGGCGCAGTGGATCGCGTCGCAGGACACAGGATGCGCCCCGAAGGACAGCGGCGGCGAGGTGAGATCCATGCGCTGGCTCGTGCGTCCGGTCGTGACGTTGACGGCTTCACACTCGGCTCCGCCGTCGGTGAAACGGAACCAGCCACTGCCGAGAAACTCGCCGCTCTGGTGCAATCGGACAAAGCAATCCAGCGGATGGTAGTCGCGGTCCGTCGTATAGACGGTCTCCCGCAGGACGGACCTGTCCGCGACGACGCCGGGTTCGATTTCGCAATGCGCCCGCAGCGTGCGCTGACCGTCCTCGTGGAAGGTGACCGACCACCATTCCCGCCCGAAATCGCGCCGTTCTCCTTCAGGATCAAAAATATAGGCAATCTTGCCCCGCACGTTTCGATGGTTCATTGCGCAAACCTAGCACAGTAGCGTCGCAGATACGCCTTTAGGGCATCATTTGAGCCCGATGCGGAAACAGGCACGGTTCGGTGCGGGCATAACGCGGCGCGACTTCGTGAACGGGGTGGCGGCCGGCGCGGGCGCCGCACTTGCGACGGGTGCTGCTTCGGCATACGGGCAGGCGGTTTCCGATCCGCTTGTGCTGCCGATGGGCGACGACTGGTACGGGTACGGCGGGGTCGGGCCGTACCGCCACTCGCACGGCAATTCGCCGGAAGTGGTGGAGGCGGCGCATCGCATTCTCGATGGTCGTTTCCCGGTCGATCTGGACCAGCTGGAATCGGTCGAGGAATGCGACGTGGCGATCGTGGGGGGAGGGATGGCCGGCCTGGGCGCCGCGCTTGAGTTCTCGCTGAGGCGCCGGAGCGGTCAGACCTGCATCCTGCTGGACAACCATCCGATGATCGGCGGCGAGGCCAAGGAGAACGAGTTCCTCGTGAACGGCGAACGGCTGATTGCGCCGCAGGGCGCGAACGGCTTTTTCGTGCCGGAGGCGCCCGACGACTTGAGCTCAGCCCAGGGTGATCCGTACTACTATGCCGAACTCGGCGTCCCGCGGGAGTTCGCCTTTGCCGCCTGGCCGCAAGACAGAAAGCCCTTGCGTTTTTGCCGTGACAACTACGGCTATCTCGTGGTCGGGCTGCAACGCAACGCCAGCGTGGGGCACTTCTTCGACGATGGAAGCGGGGAGGGCCGTTGGGCCGTCGACATGTTCCGCAATCGGCTTGCCGGTACGCCGCTTTCGGAAGCATCGCGCAAAAGCCTGATGGCGTGGTTCGAGTCGGGCGCCGCCCGCCGTTTCGATTCGCCGGATAGGGCGCGGCGGGTGCTCGACACGATGTCCTACGAGCAGTTTCTCCGCAACGAACTGGAGCTGGGCGAGGAGGGGATCCGTTACGCGGACCTGTTCCTCGCTTCCGCCTGCGGCCTGGGGAGCGACTGCGTGTCGGCCTATGCCGCATACGGGATGCCCATGCCCGGACTTTTCGGGTCCATGCCGGACAACATGCGGCGGGTCTCGTTTCCCGGCGGAAACTCCGGGTTCGTCCGGTATTTTCTCAAGCGTCTGGTCCCGGACTCGATCCAGGGGGGTACGAGCTTCGAGGACATCATCACAAAGCCGGTGGACACGGCCGCCCTGGACCGGCCGGGCCAGCCCATCCGCATGCGCACTGGCGCTACCGCCGTTCATGTCTCGCATGAAGGCGCCGCGGCAGGCGCGGGTTCCGTTGCCGTGATTTACGCGCGCAACGGGCGCTACCACGGCATCCGGGCGAAGGCGGTCGTGATGGCCACGGGGAACTGGATCAACCCGTATATCGTGGGCGATATGCCGCCTTCGTACCGGGAGGCCTGCGCAAGCTTCCTGCATGCCCCCTTCCTGGTGGCCAACGTGGCCCTGACGAATTGGCGCTTTCTCTACCGGCTCGGCATTACCGCGGCGATCTGGGACCGGCAGGAGGACGGATTCGGCTTCACCTGCAACATCCGCAACCCGATGCAGGTGGGCGACTACAGGCCGCCGCTCGATCCCGACAAGCCGGCCGTCCTGTCGTTCTATACGCCCTTTCATTCGCCCGGCCTGGACCCGAAGGTGCAGGTCACGCTGGGCCGGGCGGAACTGCTCGGCTCCTCCTATCCCGAATACGAGGCACGGGTCCACCGGCAGATGTTGCGGCTGTTCGCCACCGCCGGTTTCGATCCGGCGAAGGATGTGGCGGGCCTGATACTCAATCGCTGGGGGCACGCGTATTCGGTGCCGTATCCCGGGTTTTATGGCGGCGCGAACGGTACGGCGCCGCGCGATACGCTGCGGAAGAACTACGGACGCATCGCGTTCGCGCACTCCGAACTCGACGGCAATCAGCATTATGGCCCGGCCGCCGACGAAGGCCGCCGGGCCTTCCGGCAATTGGCGGACGCGCTTTGACCTGAGCCCGCGCGGCTAGACGCGGTCGGAGCGGCCGCCGTCCACCGTGACGTTGGCGCCGACGACGAACCGTGCCCGGCGCGAACAGAGGAACACCACGACGTTCGCTATCTCTTCGGGTGTCGCCATACGGCCCAGCGGTATCTCCCCGGCCTTCGCGCGCACGTAGTCGGGGTCTTCCGCCTCCAGTTGCGCCCAGATCCCGTCTTCGGACCAGGTCGGGCCGGGCGAGACCATGTTGACCCGCACGCCGCCGGACGCAAGCTCATGCGATAGACCCTTGGCGACGTGTGCGAGCGCGGCTTTGGTGGCCCCGTAGGCGTCCCGCTTGCGCGACGAAGCGGCCGAGGTCGAGCCGATGACGACTATGGCGGCATCACCGCGTTCCCGCGCCGCCTCCAGAAGATGCGGGCCGGCGACATCGACGATGCGCGTCAGGGCGGCGATCTCAAGTCGGTAGTTGGATCCCCAGGCCTCCTCGGTATCGCCTGCGGCCATGGCGCTGGCGTTGAGCACCAGTACGTCCAGCCCGCCCAGACGTTCGATGGCCTGTTTCAGCCACGCCCGCGTTGAGCGGGAATCCTCGAGGTTGACGGCCGTGCCTTGCACCGCTGGCGGCGAAGCGCCGCCGGACGGCGTCGCTTCGGGCAGCGACCGGGCACAGAACTCGACCCGGCCCCCCTCCGCCGCCAGTGTTTCGACGATGGCGCGTCCTATGCCGCGGGAGCCGCCGGTAACGATGGCCCGCGATTGGCCGAGGTGCAGGTCCATTTCGCTTGTGCCCGGGCGGTCGGGATTGAAGGCCCTCAGGCCGGATCGACCTGCTTCAGGGCTTCAAGGGCGATGGATATAAGCGTGCGCTCGGCGTCGGCATGCTCCTGCTTGCCGATTTTCTGCTTCTTGAGGCTGTTGACGGTGGATGCGCACATGCTTCCCGCCTTGCACCCCAGGGCCTTGCCGACCGTGAGAATCGCGGACGTCTCCATGTCGACAGCGAGCACGTCCTGCCCGGCCAGTCGCTCCAGGTTGCTGCGGACCCGGTCTTCGGTGACTTCATCCAGCGCGAACATGTCCTGGTAGAAGCCGTCGAAACTGGCAAAGGCGCCGACATGGTGGGTGGCCTCGCGCCGCGATGCCGCGCGGGTCAGGGCGCTCACGAGGCCGGGATCGGCGCTGGAGTTCCCGGCGCCGTGGGCGTAGGCGGAGGACGTGCCTTCGAACGACTTCGCGTTCCGCGCGATGATCATGTCGCCGATATTGACGGGAGAGAGCCCGATGCTGGTACCTATGCGCAGGAAGACCGAAGCGCCCAGGTTGGCCAGTTCATGCAGCACGATCGCGGCGATGGGGGAGCCCATCCCGAAAGCCGACAGGGTGATCCGGGTGTCCCCGTACATCCCGGTCACGGTAGCGAGCCCGCGGTTGACCGGCATTGCCTGAACGTCGCTCAAGTATTGACTGAAGCGGGGCACCCGGCCCGGGTCGCCCAGCAGAATGACCCGTTCGGCCACCTGCTCGGCGCTGCATCCGATGTACCAGGCCTTTCGCGAATTCATTTCCCGCTACCCATACGAGCGTTCCCGCAACAGCGATGCGGCCGCGTCGATACCGCTTGCGACGACGGTCCGCAGGTCCGACTCTCCGGCCAGCAGTGCCGACAGGCAGCCGCCGGCCAAAGTGTCGCCGGCGCCCGACGCATCGTCGAATGTCAGCGGCTCCACGTCCACCCGAACCCTGATGCCGTCCCATTCCGCCTTGACGGCTTCGCCGCCGGCGGTTTCCACGATCACGGGCCGGCGTTGCGCAGGATTTGCCGCCAGCCCTTCATCGACCCACTCACGCTCCTGGCGGTTGCAGAAGATGTAGTCGGCGCGCGCAGCCAGCGTCGTGCGAAGTTCGATCGGATATGAGAGCGGATCGTTTTTCATGACCCATGCCACCTTGCAATCGCCGTCGATCAGTGCCAGTGCCTCCCCGGCGATCCCGGGAGGCCCCACCGTGACGCACAGCAAATCCGCGGCCGCGATTACCTCCTTCTGCCGGTCGGTCAGCATTTCCCGTCCCAGCATGCCCGGATCGAACAGGCAGCCGCAACTGCCGTCCTGCTGGTAAATCATGAAACATACCGGCGTATTGCCCGGCTCGATGGTGGCGATCGCGTCCACGCCGACGCCATCGCTTTCGGTCCATGAAGTGAACAGCTCACCGTGATGATCCGCGCCCACCCAGGTCACGATGGAAACGTCCATGCCTTTCCCGGCGATGGGGCGGGCTATATACAAAGGGCAGCCGCCGGGCCGGGGAAAGGCGTCGGCCGGGCGCTGTTTGATCATTACCGTGCGGTCGCCCGAAAAATAGCCGTCGAGAACCGCGGGAAAGTCGATCGACGCGTATCCGATCACCGCCACCCTGTTCACGACAGCAGCCTGACGCCCTCTTCAAGCGGCACGACCCAGCCCAGGTAGCGTTCGATGTCTTCCAGCGATGCTTCCGCCAGGTGCGGGCGATTGGAGTTCACGGCGTCGCGCACGACGTGGCAGCGATATCCCAGCGAGAAAGCGTCCTGAACCGTGGCCCGCACACATACGTTCGCCTTGACGCCGCCGATGACCAGAGTGCCGACCTCGAGTTCCCTCAACAGGAGGTCCAGGTCGGTGGAATGAAACGCGCTCATGCGTCGTTTTGGCACCAGAATTTCGTCCCGGCCCCGGGGCGAGAAGCCATCCACCAGCTGCGAGTCGAATTCTCCGTCCACGCAATGGACCGGAAGCTTTGCCTGCTCGAAGTCGGTCAGCCCGGGCCGGTGCCGCTCGGCGACGAAAATGACGGGACGTTGCGCGGTTCTGGCGCCGTGGAGCAGTTTCCGCAAGGCGGGCAGCACCTCGGCGCTTTCGGAATAGTAGTTCTGACCGTCTTCGTGAAAGAAGGAATTCTGCAGGTCGATGAGCAACAGCGCGACGGCTGTGGCGTTTCCCATTTGCTCGCTCACGAAGACTTGCGCGGGTCGGTCGGCTCTCTTTCATGGTACAGCACCGACAGAGGATTCGAGCGCACCAGGCGAGCGTCATACGTGTAGCAGTCCTGAAGATACACGGCTTCGATCAGTTCGATGAGATTGCCCCTTCGGTCGAAGCTCTTTCGATACACGAGCATCACCGCGGACGGCAGTTCTATGCCGAGTTGCACGGCCTCATTCTCCGTGGCCAGACGGACGTTGATCGTCTCGTCGGCGTGGTCGATTTCGAGCCCGGCCTCGTCGAAGGTCCTGTAAAGCGAGAAATCCGAATCGGCGACGCGGCTGTCCCGGCCGGCAAGCGCCGGTACCGCAGCGGCGATGCGCATGGGTATCAGCGCCGTGTGTATGGCCCACGGAAACCCATCGACCAGGCGGATCCGCTCCAGCAGCAATGCGGGTTCATCGCAGCCGTACTGCAGGGCCTCGCTCCGATCCAGTTGCCGCTGCCCGACCAAGCGATGCGAGGGAACCCGGCCCTGGCGGCGCACGGTTTCCGAAAAGCCGAGCAGGTAGCCGGGAGAGCGGTGCAGGGCAGGCCGCGATACGAAGGTCCCTACGCCCTGGCGCCGCTGCAGCAGCCCCTCGGCCAGCAACACGTCAATGGCCTTTACCACCGTGCCCCGGCTCACGCCGAACTTGAGGCAGAGTTGCGCCTCGCTCGGCAGCAGGTCGCCCGGGACCCATTTGCCTGCACGAATGCCGTCGCGGAGCTCGTCCGCCAGGACCGCGTAGCGCGGTTTTCCTGCGTTCCGGTGTGGGGTCATCGGGAGGATTCCTTGTGTGGAACTGCGATTGTGCAAAATGACTACTTGACTAGTCAACTGAATAATTATATTTTCAAGCCTTACCCGTGCTTCAACCTCATCGCTGTCGGCTAATGCGACAAACTCATCCAACAAGGGGACACGCCATGCGAAAGATACTGTTGGTCCTTACCGCCTTCTCGATCCCATTCATGATTGCGGATGTCACGGTTGCGCAGGAATCGACCGTGGTGCTCGAAGAAATCGTGGTCACCGCGCAAAAGCGCGAAGAATCGCTTGCCGACGTGGGTATTGCCGTTGACGTGGTAAGCGGCGACCGGCTGCGCGAGGCCGGCGCCGTGTCGCTGATCGACGTTGCCCGCTACTCGCCGGGCCTCAACATCCAGACGCCGTTCGGAGAATTCGGCTATCCGCTGATCGCAATACGCGGCGTGAATACCGACGGATTCATCGAAACGCTGCCGCAGTCGACCGGCGTGTATGCCGACGGCGTATATGTATCGCAGCCGCCCATGCAGGCTTTCCGGCTGCTTGATCTCGAGCGAATGGAAGTGCTCAAGGGGCCGCAGGGAACCATATACGGACGCAATACCATCGCAGGCGCGATCAATCTCATCTCGAAACGCCCCACGTTCGAGCCGGAAGGCTACGCGACGGTGGGATTCGGCCGCTACAGCCGGGCCTCGTTCGAGGGCGCCTACGGCGGACCCATTTCGGACACGGCCGCCGGGCGGTTTGCCGTGAAGATCCTTCGTCAGACCGACGGTCCCCTGACCAACATGCATCCCGACAGGGACGACGGCGGCGAGCTGGATCAGCTCATGGCCAGAGGCTCTCTGCTGTTCCGGCCCAGCGACGATGTCGAGGTCCTGGTCCGGGTCTATGCCGGGCGCGACGATTCGGACGTCTGGCCCTGGGCGACCATTCCGGCCGGGCAGGACACGGACGGCGACGGCATTCCGGACCAGGTCTGCCCCGAATACGCGCGCGGCGACGTTGCCGGGGCCCAGGTGAATTGCCTGGCGCGGGACCCCTTCGTCAGCGGCGACACTTTCAACGACACCGACGGCGACCCCTACACGATCAACCAGAACTTCATCGGCGAACACGCGTACAAGTCCAGCGGCATTTCCGCGGAGTTGAACTGGGACCTGGGGACGAGAACCGTCACCTCGGTGACCGGCTGGGACGACTTCGAGCGCCACGACGTGCTGGATGAAGATGCGGGCCCCACCGTGGCCCTGGACGACGTGCGGAAATCGGACGTGTCGCAGTTCTCGCAGGAAATTCGCATCGCGTCGAACGCCGGCGAGGGCCTGCAGTGGCTGGCGGGCCTGTACTACTCCTCCGATGAACTGGAAGGCGACCCGGCCTTTGACTCGGGCGGCCGGCAGGACTTCTCGGTGCTGGAAACCGACACCCTCGGCCTGTTCGGGCAGGTCGAGTATCCGCTGGCCGACAACCTGGTCCTAACTGTCGGCGGCCGCTGGACGGACGTGGAACGCGATTTCTACTACGAGACGACCGGTTTCTTCGCCGCCCCGGAATTGCAGGCGGGAGCGTCCAGCACCTTCTCGGACAGCGATTACTCGGCCAGGCTGGCGCTGGACTGGAGGGTAAACGAGGACACGCTGATTTATGCGAGCATATCCCGCGGATTCAACGCCGGCACCTTCAACAGCCAGTTTCTGGCGACGGTGGACAACCTCGAACCGACGAAATCGGAATCCCTTACCGCCTACGAGGTGGGTCTGAAGTCAACGCTCGCCGGCGGCCGCGCCAGCGTTGAGGCGGCGGTCTACTTCTATGACGCGACCGACCCGCAGGTGGTGGCGGTCGAGCCTCTGAGCCTGATCTCGGCCAATTTCCTGATCAACGCCGACGACTCGCAGATGCAAGGCGCCGAATTGCAGCTTCGGGCCCTCGCGACCGATTGGCTGGAGCTGAGTTTCGGCGCAGCCTACATCGACAGCGAATACGGCAATCTCATCACCTCCATTGCCGGCACGGGCACGGGCAGTCCGTATCCCGACAACGCACCGGTGTTCGGTTCCACGCTGGCGGACCTGACCGGCAACCGCATTCCGAACACGCCGGAACTGAGCATCAATTCCGCGGCCACGCTGCAATGGCCGGTGAACGAGGGGTGGACCTTCATGGGGCAGCTCGATTTTCTCTGGGAAGACGACATTCCGCGTGACCTGCGCGCCTCGCCGGCGCTGTACTCGGAAGCCCACATCGACGTGGACCTGCGGCTGGCGCTGCAATCCACCGACGGCAAGTGGGATGCTGCCTTCTGGGTGCGGAACCTGACCGATGAGACCTACCTCACCGAAGCGTACGAAGTGCTCGGTTTCGGCTTCTACATCGCGGCCGGAAACTACAACTACCCGAGGACCTTCGGGCTCGAACTGACCCGCAACTTCTAGCAGGCTGCGAACGGGAAAGGAGGAGCCGCTTCGACATGCCGGAGCAGAAGCCGAAAGTCGCGATTTCGATCATCACGCTGGGCGTCGACGACGTCGAGCGTTCGGTGCGGTTCTACACCTCGTTCGGCTGGGATATGTCGCCGGACTCCGACCCGGCCATGTGCACGTTCATCAACACGCCTTCTACGGTGCTGGGGCTGGTGGGGTACGAGTTTCTGGCCAACGACGCGCTGCTGAAGGCGAAGCCGCGGGCGCAATACCAGGGCTTCACGCTGGCCGTGAACGGCTCGTCTCCCGAAGAGGTGGACGCGATATTCGAGAACGCTATCCGCAACGGCGGCACCGTGCATCAGCAACCGCAATGGAAGGACTGGGGCGGATACGACGGCTATTCCGGCTATTTCCTCGATCCGGACGGTTACCCGTGGGAAGTCGCCTACGCGCCGTTTCTCGAACTCACCGAGGACGGCCGCCTGATGCCGAAATCCGCGTCCGAATAAAGGGAACCGCGCAGGCGTGGCAACGGAGACCTCTCGCGGACTGGCGATCGTCACCGGCGCCAGCCGCGGCATAGGGCGCGCGCTGGCGATCGGTCTGGCCGAGGCCGGTTACGGGCTGGCGCTGGTCGCGCGCGACGAGGGCGCGCTCAACGGTGTGCGGGCGGAGATTCGGGGCGTCGATCCGGGCACTACCGTGAGTTGCCATCCACTCGACGTGACCGACGCGGCGGCGGTCCGGGATCTCGTGGCCGGGCTGGAAGCCGAACACGAGGCGATCGACGTGCTGATCAATAACGCCGGCCAGTTCCGGCCCGGCGGTGTTGAAGCGGAAGTTGAAGAACTCGAAACGGTTATGGGGACCAACCTGAAAGGCGCGTTCCTGATGCTGAAGGCGGTGGTGCCCGTGATGAAGGCGCAAGAGCGCGGCCACGTCATCAATCTGTCGTCGATTGCCGGGAAGTGGGGCTACGCGGGTTACGGCGTATATGCTGCATCCAAGTTCGCCTTGCAGGGCCTGTCCGAGAGCCTGTACAAGGAAATGCTGGAGCACGGAGTGAAGGTGACGGCGATCTGTCCCAACTGGGTCGCGACGGAAATGGCCGTTGCGGCCGGCGGGACCCTGCCGCCGGAGGACATGATTCAGCTTGACGATCTGGTCAGGACGGTGTCGTGGCTGTTAAGCCTTTCGAAGGCCGCCTGTCCCCGCGAAGTGGTGATCGACTGCATGGGCCATCCGTATTAGGTGCTGAACATATGAAAGTGGACAACCGTAATTTCGCCGGCGCGCTGGGCATCTACACGATCGGGGGCCTGTTCTGGGCCTTCCTGCCGTTCTTCGTGGGGCTGAAGGTGTCGACCGGCGGTTTCAGCCAGACGCAGGCTGGCTCGCTCGGTTCGGCCTACCTGATCGGCTTTTCGCTTGCGTCCATGACCGCACTGTGGTGGGCGGGCCGTTTCAACTGGCGGAAACTGGCCGCGGTCATGGCCGCTGTCGTGATTGCCGCGCTGCTGTTGCTGTCGAGGGTCGAAGGCTTTGGATTGAGTCTGATGATCGTTCCCGTCGTGGGGCTCATGATGGGTGCGTTCTGGACGGTCGCGTACCGGATCTTCAGCGGCTCGGCGAACCCGGAACGCGCCTTCTCGATCGGAATCGTCGTGTCGTACAGCGCGCTTGCGCTGGTGACCTTCATCATCGGAGAGTACGTGGTCGCCGATTTCGGGCTGAGCGGCTCCAGCTATGTGCTGGGCGGCGTGGTGCTCGTGCTGGCGCTGTCGGCGCTGCTGCTGCCGCGCGGCCTTGAATCGGGTGGCGAAGACTCAGGCCAGGCCTCGTATCGACCTTCGCTGCCGGTGGCGCTGGCGCTGCTCGCGATCCTGGGCACCAGCTTCGGCTTTGCGGCCGTATGGGCCTTTACCGAAAGAATCGGCATTGACGCCGGGTTCAATACGTCGCAGATCAGCCCGGTCATCGCGTCCAACCTGCTGGCGTCGGCGGGCGGTTCGGTGCTGGCGACCCTGCTGGGGATGCGGGTGGGGCGCATGCTGCCGCTGTTCGTGGGAATGTTCGCGATCCTGCTGTCCATCGTCAGCCTGGCCACGGTGGACAGTTTTTCGACCTACGCGGCCGCGGTGGCCGGCCTGGGTCTTTCCATCGGTTTCGTCATGCCCTACCAGATGGGCTATCTGGCGGCGCTGGATCGCGATAACCGTTTCGTGCTGCTGATTGCCGCCGCGCAGGGCATCGGCTCCGCCGCCGGGCCGTTTGCCGGAGGCGCCGCGGCGGACGCGGGCGGATACCGCCTGCTGGTGATCATTGCAGGCGCCGTCGTTGCCGCAAGCATGCTGGCCATACTGTTTTCTACAAGGGTGAAGAACGAATCATGAGCATTGTTCAGGACTACCGGCGATTGCTGGATGAGAAGCTGGCCCTCGTTTTCGACAACCAGGAAGACACGATCGACAAGGCGGCGGAGATCTGCGCCGCCAGCATCGGAAAGGGCAAACTGGTGTTTACCTTCGGAACGGGTCATGGCTCGTTCGCCGCGCTGGAGATGTTCCCCCGCACCGGCACCGCTGTGGGGTTCCGGCCGATCGTCGAGAGCACGATGATCTCCTTTCATCGCGTGCTGGGCGACATGGGCGCCAGGCAATACCGGTTCATTCACGCCCAGGAAGGCTACGGGAAGGCAATACTGTCCTCGCATCAAACCGACCCGGATGACGCGATGCTGATCTTCTCGCATTCCGGAATCAATGCCGTGACCATGGACATCGCCGTCGGCGCCAGGGAGATCGGCATGAAGGTCATCGGCGTAACCAGCGTCCCGCATTCCTCGCAGGTCCCGTCCCGGCATTCTTCCGGCCTGCGTCTGTTCGAGGCGGCCGATGTCGTTATCGATACCGGCGCCCCGCTGGGCGATGCCGGCATTTCCATCGACGGACTGGAAGGCAGCGTCGGCGCCACGTCGAGCAGCGTCGCCATTGCGGTGGGACAGGCCATCAACGCCGCCACGGTGGAAAAGCTGGTGGCGCGCGGCGCGCAGCCGATGATCATGGTCAGCCCGAACACAACCGAGAAGGCCCGGGCGAACCGGCTCAACGATCTGAACTACGAGGAGTTGTGGCGGCGCTTGTCCTCGCGGTAATCTCCCGCGAATGCCAGCGCCACTCGAGTGCCTGCCCTTCTACGGGGGCGAATTTCACGCCCCGGCGTCCGACGAGTGGCGCGTTGTAGATGATCCCGCGGACGGTTCGCGGGTCGGACGCTGTGCGCTCGCGAACGCCGCGGACATTGACCGGGCCGTCGGTCATGCGTTGCGGGCGAAGTCCGCCTGGGCGGACATGCACGCCGACGGGCGCGCTGCGATCCTCCACCGCGCGGCGGACCTGATCGAAGCGCGCGGCGACGAGATCGCGGAGCTGCTCACGCGGGAGCAGGGCAAGCCGCTTTGCGACAGCCGCAAGGAGATCGGCTTCGGGGTCCAGGTGATCCGCTATTACGCCGAGGAAGGCCGGCGCAAATTCGGTTCGCTTCGCCCTTCCTCCCTGCCGAATGTCAAGAACGTGGTTTCATATTTCCCGGTGGGAGTGGTGGGCGCCATCGTGCCCTGGAACTACCCCGTGGACCTGTACTGCTGGAAGGTGGCGCCGGCGCTGGCGGCCGGCTGCCCGATCGTCGTCAAGCCGCCGCACGAAACGCCGTTCGCCATTGCCGTGGTCCTGGAGTGCTTCGTGGAGGCGGGCGTGCCTTCGGGCGTGCTGTCCAACCTGCCGGGCACCGGGCCCGAGGCCGGCGCCGCGCTTGCCGGCCACCCGGACGTCGCCTGCATTTCCGCAACCGCCTCGGTAGCGGCCGGACAGGACATCATGCGAAACGCGGCCGGCAACCTGAAGCGGCTGTCGCTGGAACTGGGCGGACACTCCCCGTTCATCGTGCTGCCGGACGCGGACATCGAAGCGGCGGCCAAGGCGGCCATGCGGCGTTCGTTCTCCAACATGGGGCAGATCTGCATCACGGTGAACCGCATCCTCACCCACCCCGACGCCCATTCGCCGTTCGTGGACGCGCTGGTCGCGGAAACGGAAACGATCGAGCTTGGCCCCGGGCTCGACCCCGGCCGGCAGTACGGTCCGGTCACGACGGCCTCGGTGATCGAACGCTCGCAACTCCACATCGAGGACGCCGTATCCAAAGGCGCCAGGATCATTACCGGCGGAGGCCGCGCCGCTAGCGGGGAGCTGGCCAAAGGCCTGTTCTTTCATCCCACGCTGCTCGATGGCGCGCCGCTCGACAGCCTTCCGATGACCCAGGAAACCTACGGGCCGGTGGCCGCCATCAGAAGCTTCGCATCGCTGGATGAGTTGCTGGCCGTGTCGAACAGCCTCAGCTTCGGGCTTGCCGCCTACGTCTATTCGGAGGACCTGGAGCTTGCCTGGGCGTTGGCGGACCGCCTGGAGTTCGGGGCCGTGGGCATCAACGTAAACGATACGTCCGAGCTCCAGGCGCCGTTCGGCGGCTGGAAGCTCAGCGGTTTCGGCCGGGAGCTCGGTCCGGAGGGCCTGGATGCGTTCCTCGAGCCCAAACATGTCAAGATGCGGGTGAACCCGTTGGTGCAAAGGCATTTGTGAGACACAACACCAGGGAGAAGTATTAGTGAGCATTCACCCCGACCTGCTGCCCTTTCGCGATCAATTCCCGACACTGGAATTGACCGGTGAAAACCTCGTCCGGACGCGCGGGGAACTGAACCGAATGACGCTGGAGACGGCGGCGGCGATTGAAGGTTTCGAACAGGTCGATGTCGCGGACAGGCAGATCGACGGACCGTCCCCCGGCCAGTCGCTCCGGCTGCGGCTGTATTCGCGCGGCGATTCACGGGGCTTGCGGCCGTGCCTGTTGTGGATCCACGGCGGCGGCTACATTCTGGGCTGTCCGGAGATGGACGAGCAGCTTCTTTGCCGCAAGGCCGACGAGCTGGGCTGCCTGGTCGTGGCCGTCGATTACCGCCTTGCGCCCGAGCATCCGTATCCGGCAGCGCTCGACGACTGCGATGCGGCGCTGGGCTGGATTCTGGAGAACGCCTCCGAGTTGGGTGTCGACACGAACACGCTCGTGCTCGGCGGCGCTAGCGCCGGAGGCGGCCTTGCGGCGGCCCTGGCGCTTCGTGCGCGGGACCGCCGGCCCGGCGCGATCTCCTTTCAGTGCCTGATCTATCCCATGCTCGATTACCGCACGGGCGCCGCGGAGGCGGAAGACTCAGGGGATTACTGGCTGTGGGGCGCCGATCACAACCGCTTCGCCTGGAACGCCTATCTGGGGCCGAATGACCTGACTCATGGCGTTTCGCCGTTTGCTTCTCCGGCGGCGGCCAGGCGACTCGACGGCCTGCCGCCCACGTACCTTTGCATCGGAGACCAGGACCTCTTCTACGAGGAGGACATCGATTACGCGCGCCGGCTTCGGGACAGCGGAGTGGCGGTAGAACTCGAAGTCGTCCCCGGGGCTCCACACGGCTTCGACAAATTGCCTGCGCCCCTGTCCGAACAGTCCCTGCAGCGCCGTTTCAAGGCGCTTTCCCGGCATTTCTCGGCGCAAGCCTGAATCGGACGGAAAGATGCGCAATCTTCCTGACAACCGGCGGCCGTTGATGCCGGCCATCCTGGCGGCCGCCCTGCTTGCCGGCTGCGGGGATGGCGGCGGACGGCCGTTTGAGGCGCCTGCCGTCGTTGAGGATCCGGGCTGGCCCACGTACGCGGGCGCGGAAGGGGGAACGCGCTATTCGCCGCTGAACCAGATCAACCGCTCCAACGTGGAGGACCTCGAGATTGCCTGGACCTACAACACGGGTCACCTGGATATTGCGCCGCGGTTGCGCCCAATGGTGGGCTTTCAGGTGACTCCCATTCTCCTGCCGGAAGAGACGGGGCGGCATCTGGTGTTGTGCGATCCATTGAACCGCATCATGGCGCTGGATCCGGCGACCGGAGAAGAACGCTGGCTGTTCGATCCCGAGATCGACCTCAGGCCATTTGCGGGGCGCTTCAACTGCCGGGGCGTGACGCACTGGCGAGATCCTGAAGCCGCCGAGGCCGACCCGTGCGCGCACCGTCTCATTCTGGCCACCAACGACCGCCGCCTCGTCGCCGTCGATGCGCGCAACGGCGAGCCCTGCGCGGGGTTCGGCGAAGACGGCTTCGTCGACGTGACGCCGATCATTCTCGAGTTGCAGCCGGCCAACCAGCTTTTTACCATGCAGTTGAATTCGCCGGCCGCGGTGGTCAACGGCGTCATCGTCATTGGCGGGACCGCCGACAAATTCAGGGACGCCAGCTCCATGAACGGCGCCGTTCGGGCCTTCAGCGCCCGGACCGGCGAGCATTTGTGGACCTTCGACACGCTGGTCCGCGAGCCGGCGGACGATCCCGAGAGCAGCGCCGGGCACGTCGGCGGAGCCAATGCGTGGATCAATTTTTCCTGGGACAGCGAGCGCGACCTGGTCTTTATTCCCACCTCCAGCCCGGCGCCCAATTTCTATGGCGGCAAACGCCCCGGAGATAACCGCTACGCGAATTCCGTCATCGTGCTGCGCGCCGCCACCGGGGAACTGGTCTGGCACTACCAGGTCCTGCATCACGACCTGTGGGACTGGGACCTGCCGACGAATCCGATCCTGGCCGAGATCACCCGCGACGGCGAGCAGGTCCCGGTAGTGATGCAACTGACCAAGCAGGGCATGATCTTCACTTTCCACCGCTATACCGGCGAACCCTTCTTCGAGATCGAGGAGCGTCCGGTTCCGATCGACGGTTTGCCGGAGGACGACGTTTCGCCCACGCAGCCGTTTCCGGTCAAGCCGCCGCCGCTGGTAAAGCATGGCATCGGCCCGGAGGATGCCTGGGGCCTGACGCCCTATGACCGGAACAAGTGTCGTGAATTGATCGAGTCGATGCGCTACGGGCCGATCTACACGCCTCCTACAACGGAGTTCACGCTGATGATGCCGAACGTGGGTGGAGGCATGAACTGGGGCGGCGGCGCCTTCGACCCGAACAGCAACATTCTGGTTACGCCGGTGGGTCAATCTCCTTACAGACTCCGCCTGATTCCCAACGAGGAGATCGACCCGGTAGCGGGCAGGCTGCCGACGGCCGGCCTCCCGATCGGGCCGCCCGGATACATTGAAGGAACCGACTACGGCCTGGAGCAGGGCCCATTGTTTTCGCCCTTCATGATGCCGTGCACGGCGCCGCCTTGGGCAAAGCTCGTGGCGGTCGACATGGCCGCCGGTGAGATCCTGTGGGAACAGCCGCTGGGTCTGGTCGACAAGCTGGCGCCGGTGCCCATACCCCTGCGCTGGGGCACGCCCTACGCCGGCGGGCCGATCGCGACCGGGGGCGGCCTGGTCTTTATCGGCGCGACCGCCGACGAGCGCTTCCGCGCCTACGACACCGAAACCGGCGAACTGTTGTGGGAGTTCGAGGGCCCGACGTCAGCAAACGCCACGCCCATGACCTACATGGCCGGCGGCAGGCAATACGTAGTCGTCGCCACCGGAGGCCACAATTGGGTCTATCCCTTCAAGAAGGGCGACTCGGTAATCGCCTACGGCCTCCCTGGGAGCGAGGGCGTCCCGCCCTCGGAATGAAGCAAGTCAGATGAAAGCGGAATTCTGGCTCAACAAGTGGGAGCTGAACGAGATCGGTTTCCACCAGGAATCCACCAACGAGTCCTTGCAGGCGTATTGGCCGTCCGCGCGGGCGCCGGCGGGCGGCGCCGTGCTGGTTCCGCTGTGCGGCAAGTCCCTGGACATGTGCTGGCTCGCGGAGCAGGGGCACGCGGTAATCGGCATCGAAGTGAGCGCGCTGGCTTGCGAAGCGTTCTTCGCCGGACTGGAACTCGAGCCGCGCATCGAAGAGTCGGGAGTGCTGCTCAGCATGAGCGCCGGACCTTACCGCCTGCTGCAGGGCGACTTCTTCGCGTCAAACGTTGCGGACATCGGTGCGGTGGACGCGTTCTACGACCGCGCCGCCCTGGTGGCCATGCCCCCGGACATGCAGCCGGTCTACGTCCGTCAACTGATCGGACTGTTGCCTCCGGGCACGGTGGGCATCGTGAACTGCGTCGAGTATCCGTCGGACGCGATGGAAGGACCGCCGTTTTCCATCGACGAGGCCCGTTTACGCCAACTGCTGGCGCCGTATTGCCGGGTGGAAAGGTGCGCGAGCAGGGAAGTCGAGACCCTGGGGTCCGGATTGAAGGAGCGCGGCCTGGCGGGCCTGACGGAAACGGTCTACCGGGTCCGCGTCAATCCATAGCGCCCCGCCGGTTCAGCGCTGCGCCGCCAGCACCGTGTTCCCGGGATAGCTGACCTCGTACTGGTGCACGATGCGCCAGTTCTCTCCCGGTTCGAGTTGCTTGCGCCAGGCGATCACACCGGGCCGCTCCTCGAAGTCCTTGCTTTCGGGCGGGGTGGCGCCGCGCGGAACGGTGACCTCGATCCGCTCGTCCCTTGACACGGGGTAATAGTCGAGCACTTCGATCGCGGTCCGAGTCGAGTGGCGATTGACGATCTCGAACAGGAAATCCGTCAGTTCGGTCGTTCGGCTGGACAGGATTCCCTGGCTGCCTTTCTCCCCGCCCTGGTCGATCGCGAGCACGTCGATTTTCCGGTCCGGTCCCATGGGCAGCACCGTCTCCGCTCCCGGCAGCAGTTCCGGGAAGGTGGAGCGCCCCACGTAGGCGCCGTCGATAAACACCCGCATAGTCCCCGCAACAAGCGGCAGGTCGCTGTCGTTGCTTATCCTTGCGGTCAGGAAGGCTTCCGCGCTCTGGCGCGGGGTAATGCGGGTCACGAGCGCAGCCCGGTTTGTGTATTCGGTAAGCGGCACGGTATGCGCCTGGTCGGCGCTGTTGGAAATACTGGCCCGCTCCAGGGGGCTGTAGGAAACCGTACGGCTGTTCCGCACACGGCGCGTATCCGCACGTGCAGCAGAGTCCGTTGCGGACAGGTCCTCGCCCATAGCCATTGCCCGGGAGAGCATTCTTTCCTCCGAATCCGCCCAGGGCACTGGGTCGTAAACGTCCAGGAACCGGCTGTCCTGCTCCGGCGCCTTCATCCGGCCGCTCGGATTCGAGGTGGACAGGACCAGTTGCACATCCCGCCACTCTTCTTCCGTTCCCTGCCGTACCCGTGCCTCGTGCGTGAGCCTGAGAACATTCCCGCGGGTGTCGAGGTAGGCGCTGTAGCCGGAGTCCCAACCCGCGTTGGACTGAAGGTAATGCACCCGAATATCCGTATCCAGGGCAGCGTCGGCATGCAGGAGAACCGACAGGCGGGCCGACGCCGGATTACGGCCGCGCAGGTCATGCAGTTGCCGTTCCAGCACCGACAGGCTTCCCTCCAGTTGCCTGCGATCGATGTGGGCCTCACGAATCCGGCTCCGGGCCTTGGCCGCGCCTTCGTGGAGCATGTCCAGCGCCTGACGCCAGGAACCGATATCGGCCTGGCCGCCGGCCGCCCTGAGGCGCTCGGCTCCGGCACTGTCGTTTGCTATTCCCTTCAGGAACTCGAGTTGCAGTTCGGCGGTAGCGATGTCGTCGTCAATTGCGGCAATGCGGTGCTGCAGTTCCGTGATTTCGTTCGCCAGTCGGCCAATCTCGGCGTTGTATGCGTCGCGCTGCGGAACAAGGTCGATTTCGACCGAGCGCACTTCGACATTGCCGCTGGTGGAGTCGACCTGCACGCCCGGCAGGCTGATGCCGCCCGGCAGACCGTTCAGCGCGATCCGGTTCGGGCCCTTCGCGAGCCGGACCCGGGCCACTCTCGTAACGCGCGCGCCCTGCGGGTAAACGGTTACCGCATCAATGGAGGAGTCGACCGTTTCGATCGCCCGCGCTTCCAGGGAAACTGCCGCCAGCGCGACAGCAGCGAATGCCACGATTCTCAAGGCCATCTGAGGTTCTCCCGCTTTGAATTGCCCGGTGCCGATAATGGGATGCGGGAGAGACCGGAAAGCGTTGCGCGGGCTCCGGCGGACGCTTTGCGTCCCACCCTGCCATCGGGCGCCGCGAAGTACAATGAATCGGCGCGATACCCGACAAGCAGTGATGAAGAAAGTACTTGTAATCCGTAACGTCAGCTACGAAACCGAGGGCCTGCTGGAATCGCTTCTTCGCGACCAAGGGCTGTCGCTGGATATCGTCGACTTCCAGAAGGATCCCGCTGCCGAACCACGACTTGACGGCTACGGGGGCCTGGTTGTCATGGGCGGCCCGATGGGCGCCAACGATACGGATCGTTTCCCTTACCTTCTGCAGGTGGAGCGCCTTTGCTCCGAAGCCATGGAACGATCGGTGCCGCTGGTGGGCGTGTGTCTCGGCGCGCAGATCATGGCGAAGGTCCTGGGCAGCGACGTGTACCCCAATCCGGTACGCGAAGTAGGGTGGTATGACCTGACGACCGCGGAGGGCGCCGGCAGCGACGCGCTGTTTTCGGAACTGGAACCGCATGAGGTGGTCCTGCAGTGGCACGGCGACACATTCGACCTGCCGAAGGGCGCCGTCCTGCTGGCGTCGTCACCGGACTGCGTCAACCAGGCGTTTCGTTACGGCGAAAACGGCTACGCGGTGCAGTTTCACCTGGAAATCCTGGAATCGATGATCCGGGAATGGGTCCGGCGGGACGCCGCGCGCGGCTGGCTGGGCGAGGAGGGCCGCATCAGCGCCCCGCGCATTCTTGCCGACACGGACACCTACATGAGCCGCTCGGAAGAACTGGGTCGGCGTGTGTATACGCGCTTTGCCCGCATGATCGCCGCCTGAGACCTGCCGGGGCGGGGTCATGCATGTCCTGATCGTCGGGTGCGGCGTTATAGGCGTCACTACCGCCTGGTATCTCGCCCGGGGAGGCGCCGCGGTTACGGTAGTGGAGCGAAGGGAGGGGCCGTCCCTGGAAACCAGCTTCGCAAACGGCAGCATGCTTACTCCGAGTCTTTCCGCGCCCTGGAATTCACCGGGCGTCTGGCTGACGGTTCTCAAGTACCTGGGCCGCGAGGAAGCGGCGCTGCTTGTCAGGTCGGCCGCATTCCCCGCGTTGTTGGCCTGGGGCTACCGGTTTCTGCGAAACAGCCGGCCCGCCCGCCATGAGATAAGTTTTAGAAAGAACCTTAATCTATGTAACTATTCCATTGATATAATGGCAGAAATACGATCCGAGATAGCCATCGAATACGAGGCCGCCCTGACCGGCGTCCTGGAAGTATGCCGCGATGAGGCTGCAATGAGGCGCGGGCGGGAGCATTCCCGCATACTTGGGGCGAACCAGGTGTCGGCGAAGGAATTGAGTACTGCCGCGTTGGTGGAGATGGAACCGGCACTGGAGGCGATTCAACACGATCTGGCCGGCGGTTTCTTTTACCCGGCCGATGAAGTGGGGGACGCCTACAAGTTCAGTTGCCGCTTGCAGGGACATGCGCAACGCCATGGCGCCAACTTCCGTTTCGGAGAAAGCGTTGAAGGGTTGCTGGCGCGGGACGGGCGCTTGCAGGGTGTACGCTTGCGCGGTGGCGAGGAGATCGAGGCGGATCAGATCGTGGTGGCCGCCGGCAGCTATACGCCGGGGCTGGTGCGCCCGCTGGGCGTTCGCGTGCCGGTGTGTCCGGCCAAAGGCTATTCGCTTACCGCGCCCATGCCGGAAGGATTGCCTGTCCTGGGCCATGCCGTTCTGGACGACCGCTACAAGGCCGGCGTAGTGCCGCTGGGCGGCCGTCGGATCCGGGTCGGGGGAACGGTGGAGTTCACCGGCTTCAACCTCGAGCTTTCGTCCAGGCGGGTCGCAAACCTGCGCAGACTGCTGGCCGGCGTTCTTCCGCGGCACGCAGAGCGTATTCCGGTTGATGAAATGCGGCCCTGGTGCGGCCTTCGTCCGGCCTCGCCGGACGGCGTGCCGATCCTGGGCGCCGGCGGCGTGGACGGATTGTCCCTGGCGACCGGGCATGGCCACCTGGGCTGGTCGATGGCGGCCGGAACGGGCAAGGCGGTGGCGCAGGAACTGCTGGGCGAGCGCCCGGAATTTTCGCTCGCCGGATATGAATTGTCGAGGTTCGGCCAGGAGATTCGACACTGATGTCGCGCAAACTCGATCGCTGCTACAACCTGGAGGACCTCCGCAAGCGGGCGCGCAAACGCCTGCCCTCGCCGATGTATCACTACATGCGCGGAGGCGCCGACGACGAGTGGTCGCTCGGCAACAACACCGCGGCTTTCGACCGGTACGAGCTGCTCCCGCGCTACCTGGTCAACGTGGAGAAGATCGACGCCGGGGTCACGGTGCTGGGCCAGGAACTCGAGTGGCCGCTGTTCCTCTCGCCCACCGGGATGTCGCGCATCTTTCACCACGACGGCGAGATCGGGGCGGCAAGGGCGGCGCATCGCTCGGGCACGATGTATTCGCTGTCCACGCTGGGTTCCACGAGCATCGAGGACGTTGCGGCGGCCAGCGAAGGGCCGCGGATGTTCCAGATCTACGTGCTGAGGGACCCGGTGCTGAACCGGGAGTTCATCGAGCGCTGCCGGGAAGCGAAGTATTCCGCGCTCTGCCTTACGGTGGACGTGCCCGTGGGCGGCAATCGCGAACGGGATTTCCACACGGGCATGACGGTGCCGCCGAAGCTGACCTTCATGAGCAAGCTCGACGTGGCGCGGCATGTCGGCTGGTCGTATCACTACCTCAGGTCGGGCGCCGCCGAAATGGCCAATTTCGCCTACCGCGTACGGGATTCGGAGGACACCAATCTGATGGGCTATGTCAGCCGCCAGTTCGACATGACGGTCGATTGGGACGACGCCGCCCGGATGATCGAGCAATGGGGCGGGCCCTTTGCCATCAAGGGCGTGATGTGCGCGGAGGACGCGCGCCGCTCGGTGGAGGCGGGCGCCAGCGCGGTCATGCTGTCGAATCACGGGGGGCGGCAATTGGACGGGGCTCCCGCCCCGGTCGATCTGGTTCGCGAGGTCCGCGACGCCATCGGTGACGCCGCCGAGGTGATCGTCGACGGCGGAGTGCGGCGGGGAACGCACGTCCTGAAAGCCCTGGCGCTGGGCGCAACCGCCTGTTCCACCGGCCGCGGCTACCTGTATGGGCTGGGAGCGGGTGGCGAGGCCGGTGTGGACCGGGCCCTGAAAATTCTTCGCGACGAGGTGGAGAGGGATCTGGCCCTGCTGGGCTGCGTGCGTGCGCGCGATCTCGACGGGCGCTACGTGCGGGAGGTCGGACATCCAGGAGCAGGGAAATGACTGTTCAGGGTCCCCCCTCACTCGCCGAGATTCGCGCCTACAGGGAAATTGTCAAAGACCGTATCGTGCGCACACCCGTGCACGAATGGCGCGGAACGGAGGTCGGCAAGCGCGCGCCGGACATGCGCATATCGATCAAGTTCGAGCTGTTGCAGATGACCGGCACGTTCAAGGCCAGGGGCGCGCTGGCCTGGATGCTGTCCCTGCCGGAGGAAAAGGTAAGGCAGGGCGTTACCGCCGTCAGCGCCGGCAACCACGCCGTTGCCGTATCCTGGGCGGCGCATGTGATGGGCGCGCCGGCCCACGTCGTGATCATTTCTCCCGCCAATCCGGCGCGGATTCAACAGGCGAGGGCCTGGGGCGCCAGGGTGGAGCTGATCGACAACGCGGAAGCCGCCTTTCAGCGGGTCCTGAACATCGAGAAGGAGGATGGCAAGACTTTGGTGCATCCATTCGAGGGACGTTCGATCGCCATCGGCACGGGCGCTCTCGGAATGGAGTGGCTGGAGCAGGCGCCGGACCTGGACGCGCTCGTGATCCCCGTCGGAGGAGGGGGGTTGATCGCCGGTGTGGGCGCGGCCGTCAAGCAAATTCGTCCGGAGATTGCCGTGTACGGGGCGGAGCCTTTTGGCGCCGATTCGATGTTCCAGAGCCTCGCCAGCAACAAAGCGGTCGACGCGAGTCGCGTCGATTCGATCGCCGACAGCCTGCGGGCGCCCAACGCGCGGGAATACAGCTTTTCACTGGCCAGCCGCCATATGGACGATCTCGGACGGGTCGGCGATGACGAGATCCGCGAGGCGATGCGGCTGATCCTGCAGGAACTGAAGATGATGGTGGAGCCTGCCTGCGCGACCGCGACGGCCGCTGCCCTCGGACCGTTGCGCGAACGGCTGGAGGGCAAGCACGTGGGCGTGCTGCTGTGCGGATCCAACATCGACCTCGCCACCTTCAGCCGCCTGATCAACTGACTCAGGGCCGCTTCGATCCCGCCGTTCAGTAATTGAGGGCGAGGGTGCGCGGTTGACCGAATGAGGGCAGGCTGATGAGGTGCAATCTTCCCGGTCCGAATTCCGCCAGGTTGAGTGCGGCGGGGTCCCATTCGGCCAGCAGCGCCGACGCCAGGTTCGCGCCGGCCACGATGATCACGATTTTTCCGCGGTGCTGCCTGGCCAGACCGCGCGCGAAGGCGGCCGGGTCCTCGATCAGCACATCCGTAATGGGCTGTTCAAGGCTTTCGGAAAGCACGCGGACCGTCTCGCGCTCGGGTTCCCCGCCGGCGCTGAAGATACCGGCCAGCAGGTCGGGGGCCGCGAGGTTGCCCGCAAGCCGGCCAAGCGCCTCGGCGCGGGCACGGCCGGTAATGCTGAGCGAAGCGGAGTCGCCGTCCTGACGCTCGGCGGATGTCACGAGCAGCACCGTCGTGGTGGCTTCGCTGCCCTGAAGTTGCCAGACGACGATCAGAACGCCCGCCAGGAAAACGGCTGCCAGCAGGTTGCGGTAGCGCGGGCGCAATCTAGTACCGGCATGTGTCGGCAAGGGACATGGCCTCGATAGTACTACCGCGATCTGCGTAAAATAAAGCGCATTGACGACACACTTTCGCGCATGTGAGGCGAGTTACAAGTGGACATCTTCAGCTTTTTCTTCGACAACGTGGGTGCGCTGTTCGCGCTCGCCTTTGTGCTGTTCAACCTGGCTGCCTGGGTCATGAGGCGCGTCCGGCAAAAGCGCGAACAGGAGCGATACGGGCACTATCCGCCCGCCGTACGGTCGGGCCGGCTGAATTACGACGAGTACAGCAAGCGACGCGACGGCTGATTGGCGCATCAAATGCCTAAAGGGCCCGGAGCCATGCCGGTGGTATGCTAGTTTCAAATGTGAGTGTCGGCCGACTGCAATGAAAGCAACAGTGCGTATTTCAGGTTTTTGTGTGGCGCTCTCCGCAGTGCTGATTCTGGCGAACTGCCAGACGACCGGAGGCGTTTCCTCGCCGTCCGGCGGTCCCCCGGTTTCGATGCCATCGCCCAGCGGCAGCTCGGGTTCCTCAGGCGGCTCGCAAGGGTCGATGGGCGGTTCGCAGGGTTCCATGGGCGGATCGCAAGGCTCGATGGGCTCCTCCCGGGGCTCCATGGGTTCGTCCGGGGGTTCTCAAGGTTCAATGGGCGGTTCGATGGGTTCCTCCGGCGG